>JBGSZD010000070.1:0-15547 GCA_041750575.1 Thiobacillus sp.
CGATGATGCGGCCAAAGGTCTTCCACGGCACGTACTCCATGACTTGCGCAAACAGTGTCTTGCCCACGTTCATGCGTTACTCCAGGTTCATCAAACCCGAAAGCATCGCAAATGTGCAAATTGAAATTCAAATCGTGGACACCCATGAATCGCTCAAAACCCGCATCGATAGTGGCTTCACAGCCTGTGCGGCTCAATTTAACCGGACACTACTGGTGTTTCATGGATTTTGACTACGGCAAAAAGCGTGCCGACTTGAGTCGAGTTTAACGCGATTTGCTGACGCAGGCGGTTACTTACAGGCGGAAATTTTCGCCCAGATAGACCTTGCGTGCGTTGTCGTCCTGAATGATGAGGTCCGGGGTGCCAGCGGTCAGTACGCGCCCTTCGTTGATGATGTAGGCGCGGTCACAAATGCCCAGGGTTTCGCGCACGTTGTGGTCGGTGATGAGCACGCCGATGTCGCGCTCGATGAGGAAATGCACCAGTTTTTGGATGTCGAGCACGGCGATGGGGTCGACCCCGGCGAAGGGCTCGTCGAGCAGGATGAAGCTTGGGTTGATCGCCAGCGCGCGGGCGATTTCCACGCGCCGCCGTTCGCCCCCGGAGAGGCTGACGGCAGCGGCTTCGCGCAGGTGGGCGATATGCAAATCGTTGAGCAGATTGTTGAGATGTTCCTCGATCTCATCCTTGTTGTAGGACTTGAGTTCGAGAATGGCGCGAATGTTCTCTTCCACCGTCATCTTGCGGAAGATCGACGGTTCCTGCGGCAGGTAGGACAGACCCAGGCGCGCGCGCTGGTGGATCGCCATGTGCGTCAGATCGTGCTTGTCCATTTGCACGCTGCCGCCGTCCGCCGAGACCAACCCCACCACCATATAAAAACAGGTGGTCTTGCCGGCGCCGTTGGGGCCCAGCAGGCCGACGACTTCGCCGCTCTTCACTTCGAACGAGACGTCGTGCACGACGGTGCGCTTGCCGTAGGTCTTGCGCAGGTTTTGGGCGGAAATCGCACTCATGGTTTGGCAGCAGGTTGCTCGGTGCGCGGTTTCGGGCGGATGACGGCGCGTACGCGGCCGCCCGGGGTTTGCGCGTTGGGCTGGCCGGTCACTTTGTAGAACTCGGTGTTGGCGTTGTAGGAAATCTGCGCGCCGCGCAACTCGTCCGCGCCGCGGCGCAGGCGCGCCTGGCCGATGAGTTCGAGCTGGCTGCTGACGCTGTTGTATTCGATACGGTCGGCGAAGCCCTCGATGAACTCCTCGCGGCCATCCAGTTTCTGGCGAAACGCCACCGGGCGGCCGCTGGCGCTCAGTTTGTCGAGGCCGTCGGCATTCTGGTTGACCTGTACGCGGTCGGCGCGCAGCATCAGGGTGCCCTGGCTCAGGATGACGTTGCCCTGGTAGACGCTGACTTTCTTGATGTCGTCGAGGGTGACGGTATCGGCCTCGAGATTGACCGGCTTGTCGCGGTCGGTTTTCTCGGCATGCGCCGACGTGGCCAGCAAGCTGGCGCAGAGTGCGGCGAAGAAACTCATTCTCATCGTTTGCATGGCGCTTATTTTTTTCCGGAAATATAACGGGCTTTCACGCGCCCGGTCAGTTTGATGACACGATTCTTGGCGTTGTATTCCATGGCACCTGCACGCAACGACAGCGACGGGTCCTGCACCTCGACGGCACCCGGTGCACGCATCGATTCGCGTTCGGGATACACGATCAGTCGCGCCGTGCGCAGGGTCATGAGGGGCTGTCCGGTTCGCGCGGCACGCGCCAGTCTGACGTCGCCGTGCAGGTCGACTTCGTTGCCGTCAGTTGAAATCGTTGCCCCATTGGCCGCGATCCGTATCTCGCCGGCCTGCGCATCCAGCTGAACAAAGCGGGGCGATTCCATTTCGGTGAGCTTGCTACCGGAGTAATGCTTGAGCCGCTTGGCGGACAGACGGTATTGCGGATTGCCGGTCGGGTCGGTGCGCAGCGCATCGAAATTCTCCATGATGCCTTCGGGATCGCTGCCGTCAGCCTGTCTGCCGTTGGCGGGCAGTTGCACCGCGCGTTCGATCCAGAAGCTGAGGCCGGCCAGCAGCACCAGTATTGCCAGCGGCAGCCACAACGAGCCCCGCGCAATCATGCCACGCCCAGGTCGCGTACATGAATCGGGTGCCGTGACGCGTGCATCATTTCAGATAGGGGGCCAGGGCGGCATCCAGCGTTCCCTGAGCGCGCATCAGGAATTCGCAGGCTTCGCGCACCGCGCCGTGGCCGGCTTCTCGGGTGGTGGTGTAGTGGCTGTAGGCCTTCACCAGCTCGGGCGCGGCGGGCACTGTGATCGCCAGGCCGGCGCGCCGCATTACTGGCAGGTCGACGACGTCGTCGCCCATGTAGGCGGTGGCTTCGCATTCGATATTCAGTTCGCGGCAGAGCGCTTCGTACACGGCCAGCTTGTCGTGTGCGCCCTGGTGGACAATCTCGATGCCGAGATTTTTTGCGCGCTGTTCCACCACGCGCGAGGTGCGACCCGTGATGATGGCGAGTTCCACGCCGCTGCCCTTGAGCATCTTGAGGCCGTGACCATCGAGCGAATTGAAGCCCTTGTATTCCTGCCCGTCGTCGGCCAGAAACAAGGTGCCGTCGGTCATGATGCCGTCGACATCGAATGCAATCAGACGAATTTTCCGCGCGCGTGCAGTCAGGGTATTCATCGCATCCGTCGCCATCACACCACCCCTGCTTTGAGCAGATCGTGCATATTCAGCGCGCCCACTAAAGTGTTGTCGGCATCGATGACCAGCAGGCCGTTTATTTTCAGCGTGTCCATTTTTTCAACTGCCGCCACGGCGAGTTCGTCCGCGCGGATGGTTTTTGGATTGCGGGTCATCAGGTCGATTACGCGCGCCTGCTGCAGATCCAGCGCATGTTCGAGTGCGCGCCGCAGGTCGCCGTCGGTGAATACTCCAGCCACCTTTCCGGCGGCATCGACCACGGCGGTCATGCCGAGGCCCTTCTTTGTCATTTCGAGCAGGGCGACCTTGAGCGAGGCATCGTGATCGATTTTTGGCAGTGCGTCGCCGCTGTGCATGACGTCGCGCACATGAATAAGCAATCGCCGGCCCAGGCTGCCGCCAGGATGGGTGCGCGCGAAGTCGTCGGCCGAAAAACCCCGCGCATCCAGCAACGCCACCGCCAGTGCATCGCCTAGCGCGAGCGCCGCTGTCGTGCTCGCGGTGGGGGCGAGATTGAGTGGGCAGGCTTCCTTGTCCACCGCTGCATTCAGGTGGGCATCGGCTTCGCGTGCCAGGGTCGAGTTGGGGTTGCCAGTCATCGCAACCAGCTTGGCGCCGCGCCGCTTGATGAGCGGCACGATGCTGACGATTTCGTTGCTCTCGCCTGAGTTCGACAATGCCAGCACGACGTCGTCGTGCGCGATCATGCCGAGATCGCCGTGACTGGCTTCGCCAGGGTGCATGAAAAATGCCGGGGTCCCGGTGGATGCCAGAGTGGCAGCGATCTTGCCGCCGATGTGTCCCGACTTGCCCATGCCCGACACCACGACGCGGCCTTTGCAATCCAGAATCAGTTGCACGGCATCGGCAAAGCCATTATCGAGGCGAGCAGACAGCGCACGCAGGGCATCGGCTTCTATATCGAGCACCTGACGCGCGAGCGCAAGCAATTGTTCGGGTGTGGTCTGTTGGGAGCGCATGGTCGGCAAGTATACTAAAGCCTAGTCTCGCGACCGCAGTTTTCCTTGGTGTCCCACAAGGTGATTCCGACTTTAGAGAAGGGCTAAAGCCAAGTAATTCTATGCACACCAGCCTCCAACTCGTCCTGATTCTGCTTGCGGTCGCCGTACTGGTCGCCGCAGCGGCACGCGCGCTGCGCCTGCCGACCATGCTGGGTTATCTGGTGACGGGCATTGCCATCGGGCCATTTGCACTGGGCTGGATTCCAGACAGCGAGCAAGCACGCTATCTGGCCGAATTCGGCGTGGTGTTCCTGATGTTTTCCATCGGTCTGGAATTCAGCCTGCCGCGCCTGATGACCATGCGCATGACCGTGTTCGGCTTTGGCGGCGCACAAGTCGTGCTGACCATCGCATTGACTGCGCTCATTGCCCGGCTGCTCGATTTGCCTTTGCTCGCGGCGGTCGCGCTGGGAGGGATCATGTCGATGTCGTCCACCGCCATCGTCTCGAAAATGCTGGCCGAGCGCCTGGAGATCCAGACGCCGCACGGGCGACAGATTTTCGGTGCGCTGCTGTTCCAGGATCTGGCGGTGGTGCCGCTGCTGATCCTGATTCCGGCGTTTGTCAAGGAATCCGACGCCATGGCGACCGAATTGGCGCTGGCGATGCTCAAGGTGGTGGTGGTGCTGGGTTTTCTGCTGTTCGTCGGCCAGCGCATCATGCGGCCGTGGTTTCAGTGGGTGGCCGGTCGCAAGTCGCCCGAACTGTTCACCCTGAATCTGCTGCTGTTCACCCTGGGGCTGGCCTTTTTCACCGAAAGCGCCGGACTGTCGCTGGCGTTGGGTGCATTTCTGGCGGGCATGCTGATCTCTGAAACCGAATATCGCTATCAGGTGGAAGACGACATCAAGCCTTTCCGCGACGTCTTGTTGGGATTGTTCTTCGTCACTATCGGCATGCGGCTCGATCTCATGCAGGTGATGCTGAACTGGGGCGATGTGTTGTTGCTGGTGAGCGCGATCGTCATCGGCAAGGGTGCACTGGTGGCCGGTTTGGCCATGGCTTTCGGCAGCACCCGGCCAACCGCCGTACGCACCGCGCTGGGGCTGGCTCAGGCCGGCGAATTCGGCTTCGTGCTGCTGGCGCAAGCGGCGGATCTGAAATTGCTGGGCGCCGACATCACCCAGCCCGTGCTCGCGGCGATGGTGGTGTCAATGCTGGTTGCGCCGTTTCTGATTCAGCGCATGGATACGTTGACGCGGATGATCGCCGGCAGCGAATGGGCCGGGCGCGCCAAGGAAGTCCACGATATCGCGGTCAAGACCTTCGGCAAGGCCAAACATGTAATCGTCTGCGGTTACGGCCGCAGCGGCCAGAATCTGGCGCGTCTTCTGGAAGCCGAGGGCATTACCTTCGTTGCGCTCGACGCCGATCCCGAGCGCATTCGGGCCGTGGCAGCTTCAGGGGCGAGCGTGGTGTACGGCGACGCCAGCCGCCGCGAAGTGCTGGTCGCTGCCGGCTTGAGCCGTGCGCAGGCCGTCGTGGTGACCTATTCCGACCTGCCTTCCAGCATGGCCATTCTGCGCCATGTGCGCGAACTGCGGCCGGAACTGCCGGTGGTGGTGCGTACCATCGACGATACCCACATTGACGAACTGAAGGCGGCTGGCGCCGCCGAAGTCGTGTCCGAAGTAATGGAAGGTTCGCTGATGCTGGCATCGCACGCGCTGATGCTGCTGGGCGTGCCGCTTTCGCAGGTGCTCAAGCGGATCCGTGAAGTGCGCGAAACGCGTTACGCCATGATGCGCGGTTTTTTCCGCGGCGCCAGCGATGCCGACGATGAGTTGGACCAGCACGCCCAGCCGCGCCTGAATACCGTGCTGATCACCCAGGGCGCGGCGGCGGCCGGGCGTAGCCTGGAAGAATTGGCGCTGGACGAGTTGCTGGTGGAAGTGGTGGCGATCCGCCGTCAAGGCATCACGGGAGTCGATCCCCAGCCCGATGCCCAAATCCAGGTGGGCGACGTGCTGGTGCTGCGCGGCACCGCCGATGGGCTGGCGGCGGCGGAGTTCAGGGTGTTGCAGGGTTAAATTAAGGGGCTTTGCAGACCACGTAAAAGTTGGCGCCATCGTCGACATAATTGGTGGCAGGGGTTGCTCCTGCCGTTGTGCCAGTCGCGGCACGCACAGTGCCGGTGTCCGACTTGCCATCATCGAACTGCGTGTCGACTGCCTGTGCAATCTTGGCGGGCAGGTTGTTAGAACAAACAACGATACCTGGAATCCCGAAAGCGCCATTCTGCACACCCGTTACTCCGGATGCAGCGTTGGGTGGTGTGGTGTCATCGGTCACTGCACCGCCAACTAACCCAGCACGGCGCAAATGCAGCCAGAACTGACGAGATTCATCAGTCGCCGTAGCCGAATTGTAGTTGCCTGAAATAATGCCATCGCCCAGCGTGCCACCACTTGGCGCGGTGATGCTCCAGCGCGCGGCCGCACCCGCATCATCCCCGGGTAGCGACCGATAACGATCCTGATAAAGATTGATGGCAGCTGTCATCGACTGAAAATCGTTGCCGACGTTACGGATACGACCTTGCGTGATCAGTTCCTGCCCCTTCAGAATGCCACCGAGCAACAGGCCAATGATGACCAGCACGATGGCGATCTCGATCAGGGTGAAACCCGACTGGCGTCGCTTGAATTGGGGGTAAGGCATGATGGAGCGCTCCGGTTGTTATTGCCTGATGCCGGTTATGCAAAATATGTGCCCAGCAATAGCGGCCAATGTTTTTTGTTAATCAATTGATAAATAATGAAAAAACTTATGAATACGGGTTGGCGGCAGCCCTGGGTTGATGAAAATACGACGCCCCTGCTGGGTTTCTGTCAAGTTGTCGAACAGAGAAGCAGAATGCGTGCTCCATTTCCCAAACGGATTGCCGATAGCAGTGGCATGCTGAGTTTTTCCACCACTTGCCGACGCATTTATGACTGAGCGTCTTGAAACAGCGCCGCGGCTGGCATGGTTGACATCGCTGGCCGCCCATTTAACCCAGGTGCCGCCCGGACGCTGGCTGGGTCTGATGCTGCTGGCCCTGCATGCTGCAATCGTGTTCGATGCCGACGCGGCGGTGACCCGCGCATTCCTGCTGGCGCATTACGGGCTCTTTCTGCTGTGGCAACCGCTGGTGCGCAACGAGGCGCGCATCGAGCCGCGACTGGCATTGCCGGTGTTTGCCATGGCGGCGTTGCTGGTGCTGGTGGACAGCACCTGGGTGATGGCGCTGTGGCTGGCGATTCTGGCGGGCCTGATGGGCGCGGCGGCGGCCTCGCAAAACGAACGCAGTCCGCGGCTGGCGTATCTGTTTGCATTGGCGTATCTGCTCGCACTGCTGTTGGCCTGGGTGTTGCCGCAGAGCCTGGGGGACGCCGCGCTGCCCGACGCGTTGCAGGCTGTGGTGCGCTACGGGTTGCCGCTGCTGCCGCTGGCGATCCTTTTCCTGCCCGCCAGCCGTCAGCGCAGTGCCTCTTCCACGCTCGATTTCATCTACGGTCTGATGCTGTCGCTGCTCATCATGGTGATGGCGCTGGGCGCGTTCGCCGTGGTGGCGGTCGCCAAGGTGAGTTGTGCCTGGGCGCTGGTGCAGACGCTGCTCGGCATGGCGGCGCTGTTGCTGGCGCTATCTTGGCTGTGGAATCCGCGTGCCGGATTTGCCGGGCTGGGACAGGTGACTTCGCGCTATCTGCTGTCCGTGGGCCTGCCGTTCGAAGGATGGGCGCAACGACTGGCCACCCTGGCCGAACGCGAGCGCGATCCGGAATCCTTTGTTCGAGATGCGCTGGCCGATCTGCACGAACTGACCTGGATCCGCGGCGGCCACTGGCGGGCCGCGCGCGGCGAGGGGACGTTCGGCGAGCCCGCCGAGCATGCAATCGTCCATGCCTTCCATGGCTTGACCCTGACCTGGCAATCGCCGCGTCCACTCACGCCCGCGCTGGCATTGCACGTGCGGCTGCTGTCGCAGTTGCTGGGTTATTTCTACGCCGCCAAGGTACGCGAGCAGACGCTGCGTGAGCAGGCCTACAGCCAGGCGATCCACGACACCGGCGCGCGGCTGACGCACGACGTGAAGAACATCCTGCAGTCGATGAAAACCCTGCTCGCCGCCGCCGACACCTCCACGCCGGAAGACAGCGAGCGCCTGCTGGCGCTGATGAAGCGCCAGCTGCCGCAACTGGCGGCGCGCCTGTCGCAAACTGTCGACAAACTCAAGCAGCCAAGCGAAATGGATGTGACGCATATAGCCGCGCAGGACTGGTGGGTGGCCCTGCAGACGCGCTACGAGCACGACGATGTGCGGTTCTTCGCCGAGGCAATCGACGACACGCCCTTGCCGCAGGACCTGTTCGACAGCGTCGCCGACAACCTGCTGACCAATGCGCTGCGCAAGCGCCAAAGTGAGCCAGGTATCGCGGTGGAGGCCCGACTGACGCTGCATCCGCTGGTGGGCCTGACGGTGACCGACAGCGGCGCTCCGGCGCCCGAATATGTGGCGCGCAATCTGTTCCTGAGCCCGGTGGCGTCGGATTTCGGCTTGGGGGTGGGGCTGTATCAGGCTGCGCGGCAGGCGGCGCGTGTGGGGTATCGACTGGAACTGCCGGACAATCAAACGGGACGGGTGCGCTTCTGCCTGCAGGCTACGGACAGCCGCCATTAGAGCAGATGCGGCTATTTAGCTCATAGCTGGATATCCATACAAGCTGATCGTCAAATTCCTTAGCACGTTCAGTAGCCGTGTTGCTCACTGGTTTATATGGTGGGCGAGTGACGTGAGTGACATGAGTGGTACTTCCGACTGTAATAGAAGGCGTTTCGATATTCGTTTTTTCGTCCGTGCCCATTGGCACGGCTAAAACATTTTTGCTCATATTCAATGCACCCCAGCCATTGTTGCCGTGCGAGAGGATGACGGCGGGTACGCCTGCAGCGACAGCTTCACATGGTGTAGTAGATTTGGCGCAAACATTTAGGTCTGCAGTTGGGCCGCTTGAATAAAAGCCTTCTTTGCTATTGGCGTAAGCGCTGGTCACACTGTAATGAAGCCGGTTTCCCAAGGCGTCCTTGTCTGCGGCACCGAGGGTTGCCCAGGGTAGAAGGTTGCAGGGTTTGCCGGTGCTGTCGTCGTAACCGTTATTGTCACCATCCGCGCAGGATGTGCATTCGCCAGCGTTATTTCGGGTTGCCTCAATTCCTGTGCCGTCATGGCTGGGACATGGAAGATAGTGTCGTTTCAGAGTTATTTCCGCAAGGACGGAGGATGTATTGGTTGGCAATGTCACACAGACTGCGTCGCAGGCGGCAGAGCTGCATTCGGTTGCTGAAGCGCCATCATTCCCGCAAGCGAAAGGGGAAGAAGCAGGAGCATCGCATTTGTTGGTGCATGTGTTGCTCATCGCGTAGCCAATAATTGCCTCTTTGGCTTCTTCCAGCGTCTTCTGCGTTTCAGCAATCCGTCGCGCCTGGATCTGCGCCGACAGCGGTACCGCCAGCCCGCCGATCAGAATGGTGAGGATCACTAGCACGATCGCCAGTTCGATCAGGGTGAAACCGCGCATCCGGTTCATGGGGTGGGTTCCTCGGCGATAGGTGCGGCGGGACTGGGGCGCAACACCTGATAGGGTTCATACACTTTGCCGTTGGCGCGAATCTGGCCGGGCTTCAAGCCCGATACCGTGGATGCGCCAACCTGGGCTTTGCCGTTGACCCAGCGCGTGGTGCGGCCGTCTGAGCGGATGACGACGCCGTCGAAATGCAGGGGCGCCGGTATGTTGTCGGACGCGGCTTGCGCGTTGCGGCCGGTGCGCTGCACGGGGTGGGCACGCGCGTTTTCCAGTTGGGCGCGCTGGTCGGGTGTGTAAAACAGGCGCCCCATTTCAATCGGTGCAGCCAGGCTTGAGCCCGTCACGCACAGGGAAACCAGGGCAAGTCCGATCGCCATGATGCGGCTCGGGTTGAGCGGCCGCCGTGGATTCGGCTGCGCGAGATTTCGGTTCATGAGCCAGTCCCGGGTTTTTCAGCGAGGGTAAACCACAGCAATTCGCAGACAGCCTCCAGTCGCGGCGGGTTGGCGGCATCGAATGGGGCATCGCTCAAACGCGACAAACGACAGCCATGAACGTGGAACACCCCGGGTGCGCGCGCCTTGAGCGCAGCCAGGAAATGCGGGAGATCGGTTTCCACCAGCAGCGGCAGGGTGAGGGTCATGGCGGTCTGGCCCAGCGGCAAGCCTTGCGCCAGTGCGGATGGCGAGGGCGTGCGCGGCGTCAGGCGATAGTCCAGGCCGTAGAGAGCGGCGTCGCGGTTGGCATGCTGGGCGGCTTCGATCCAGGCCAGCCGGTCTTCCGGGCCGACAAAACCGCGCTTGGCGAGCGCCTGATAATCGGCCAGATGCGTCGCGATGAGCTGCTGTTGCTGGCGGCTGCGGTCGAGTTGCTGGCGCGCGCCATTGAGTGCGCTGTGCTGTTGTTGCAAGGCCAGTGCGGCGTCCTGAGCTTGCCCCCGGCTCCACAGCGCACCGCCCACTGCCAGCAGCATCGACGCCAACATCAGCAGCAGCGGCAGTTTGAGAACGGCGAATGGCGGATGCTTCATGGCCGTGCCTCGCGGTAAAGCAGGCTGATGCTGAAGTGCGCGGCGGGCGCTTCGGCCGTATCGGCGCCGAAGGTCTTGCCGGTCAGGGTGCCGCTGGAGTCGGCGTTCACCGGGCTGCGGCTCAGGTTCACCGCATGGATCGAGGGTACGGCTCGCAGGGCTTGCATGAACCCTTCGATACGCTGCATGGCGGCGCGGTAATTGCCATCGAACGGGGAGAGCGCGGCATCGAGTTCGACCCGGGCTTCGCCCGCCGGGCCAAGTGGCTCGTCAGTCCAGCGGATGGATTCCAGCGTGATCTCGGGCGTGATGCGCATGGCCTGGCCAATGGCCGACAGCAATGCGTTCGTATCGGGCTGCCGACTGTCGAGCTGACGCGCCAGCGCTACTGTCTGTGCCAGTTGTTCGGGCGCGGCGGTTTGGGCGGAGAAGCTTCGCGCAATGGTTTGATGTCGGCTGTCGAACTGCTGCTGTTGCTGGGCCAGTTGGTGGGTCTGGTCGTTCAGGTCCTGCGCGTGCAACCAGTATGTCGCGGTGATGCTCAGCCCCAACAGGGCAATACCGGCTGTTGCCGCGTGCAGGCCGCGTTGCCAGCGGAATTCGGTATGACGTTGCAGCAATTCGGGCGGTGCCAGATTCAGTTGCATGGCTTCGCCCGCGATGGCGGCCAAGGGAGCGACTTCCGGGGTGGCGGCCAGAAAGTCGTCGGGGATGCGCAGTGCGCGCGCGAGGCTGGGCATGTCGATCAGCCGTGTGCTGAACGCGGGGTCGGCGTTCAGCGGCGCCTGTGCGCCGTCGAGCTGGCCGGTGGGGTCGATCAGTACCACATGCAACCGGGCTTCGCGCGGCAGGATGCGCTGGCCGGCGAGGTAAAGCTGCGTTTTGGCAATTTCGTCAGCGGCGTTGCCCGGCTGTTGAGTCGGCGTGTCGCTGCCGATCAGCCGCGAAAATCGCAGCAGACCATTGTGATAGTAGGACAGCCGCAGGCTGCTGTTGAGCCGACACGCCAGCAATATGTGCGGCTCCTGCAGCTTCAATTTGGATAATAGCTGCTGGCACGCCATGGCCAGCGGGGTAATGCCGGATAGCGGCACCTGTTCGCGGTGCAGTACGCTGAGCCACGGCGTCAGCCAGTCGGCGTCGGTCAGGGCGGCCAGCAGATAGCGGTCGTCGCGTCGGCCGATTGCTTCACGTGCCTGCCGCCACGCGCCGGTGAAGCGCGCATTGCGGAACACCTGCTTGAGCTTGCGCGTCAGCAGTTCGTCGCGCGCGCGTCCCTGCACATGCGGCAGAATTTCGCTGCGGTAATCCTCATCGACCGTGTCGGCCACCAGCAGCATCGCTAGGTGCGCATGCTTGACCACGATTTGTCGAAATGCAGCCAAGCCTTCCGCGCTGGCCTGGAACTCGCCCAACCAGTGCATGTGCCCCGGACGCCAGTCGAGTACGCCGATCTGGCGTGGCGTGGCAAGCAGGATGAGGCGGCGGCCAAAGATCACAGCGGCAGATTCCCGATCAGGTCGTAAATCGGCAGCAATACCGACACCAGGATACCGCCGAGCAGCAGACCGAGAATGGCGGTGAGCAGCGGCTCCAGAACCTTGAGTCCATTTTCGATCGAGTCGAGCACTTCGCGATTATAAAAAAACGTCACGTTGTCCAGCGCCTCGTCGAGCGCGCCGGTGGATTCGCCCACGCGCAGCATGCGGATCACCAGCGGCGGGAACAGCGCCAGCGACTGGAAACTTTCGGATAGACCGCGTCCGTCGGCGATCTGCTGCGCGGCGCGGTGGATACCGCCTGCAATCACCCGGTTGCCCGCGACCATCTCGCCCGCACGTAGCGCGTCGAGCACGGTCACCCCGGAGCGATACATCATCGCCAGCGTGTTGGTGAAGCGCGACAGCACGATTTTTTGCACGATGGGTCCGATGATCGGCAACCGCAGCTGGGTGCGGTCCCACCACTCGCGCCCGGCCTCGCTCTTTTTTACCCACAAGGGAAGGCCGCCTCCCAGCGCCAGTAGCAGCAATAGCCCAACCAGCCAGTATGAACGCAGTGCATTCGAGACCGCCATCAGAATCAGCGTCGGCAAGGGCAACGCCACGCCCATGGTTTCGACCAGCGTGAGCACCTGCGGCACCAGATACACCAGCAGAAACAGAATGGCCGCGCCGACGACGGTCAGCACCAGCGCCGGATAAATCATCAGCCGCTTGGCTTTGGCCGCGACTTCTTCCTGCCATTTCAGCGATTCGGCCAGGCGCTCGAATACCTCGTCCAACAGCCCGGTCTGCTCGCCTGCCTTGACGCTATGCACGAACACCACGCCGAACACCGCAGGATGCGCAGCCAGCGCCTGCGACAGCACCTTGCCGCCTTCCAGGTCTTCCAGCAGCGCAGTCAGCACATCGCGGAAGCCGCGTTTTTCCATGGTGTCGCGCAGATCGCGCAAGCCTTCCAGCAGCGGAATCCCGGCGCGGGTGATGTAGCGCATGTGGATGCAGAACGTCACCAGATCGCGCCGGGTGACGCGCTCGCGGCCACTGGGGGCGTACTGGCGCGATAGTTCGGAGAGGGTGATGAGGTCGAGGCCCATGCGTTTCAGACGCAGTTCGAGGTCGACGTCGTTGACGGCCGATAGCGTGCCCTTGGCGGCGCGGCCGGTTTGATCGATGGCGTGGTAGGCGAAGAAGGGCATGGCTTAGTTCTTCTTCTTTATTGGTTGCGCAGAGGCGACTGAGAGTGAAGAGCCCAAAACCATCCTCACACCCGCCCCGTCAAATCCACCACCCGCGCCACTTCCTCCAGCGAGGTCACGCCATCCAGCACACGCTTGATCCCGTCTTCCGCCAGTGGGCGATAGCCCAGTTCGAACGCCGCGCGGCGAATGTCGTGCAACGGTGCATGGTTGGCGACCAGTTCGTCCAGGGTCGGATCCATCCGCAACAGTTCGATCAGCGCCAGCCGGCCTCTGTAGCCTTTGTGGTTGCACGCCGGGCAACCAACGGCGCGATAAATCTGAGGTGCATGGGCGGTGTCGGCACCGAGGATGCGCGCTTCGTTTTCATCCGGCGTGTAGGCCTCCCGGCAGTGTGTGCACAGTTTGCGTACCAGCCGCTGGGCGACGACGCCGATGATGTTGCCGGACAGGATGCCAGGCTGGATGCCGATGTCCATCAGACGCGGGAACACGCCGAGCGCTGAGTTGGTGTGCAGGGTGGTGAACACCTGGTGGCCGGTCATTGCGGCACGGAAGGCCATTTCGGCAGTGTCCTTGTCGCGGATTTCGCCGACCAGGATGATGTCCGGATCCTGCCGCATGATCGAGCGGATGCCGTTGGCGAAGTCGAGCTTCAGCGTTTCGTTGACCGAGCTCTGGCGCATCAGCGTGACCGGGTATTCGACCGGGTCTTCCAGCGTCATGATGTTGACGGTCTCGTTGTTCAGGTGCGAGAGCATCGAGTACAGCGTGGTGGTTTTGCCGGAACCGGTTGGGCCGGTGACGACCAGGATGCCTTCCGGCCGCGCCATCATCAGTTGCAGTTCGCGTAGTGCATCGGCGGTGAAGCCCATGTACTCCAGCGGCATGATGGACTTCTCGCGGTCGAGGATCCGCAGCACCAGGTTTTCGCCGTGGATACCGGGCTGGCTCGACACGCGGAAATCGATCGGGCGGCCGTTCAGCGTGAGCGACATGCGGCCGTCCTGCGGTGCGCGCGTCTCGGCGATGTTCATGCCGGACAGCACTTTCAGTCGCACCAGAATGCCGGGCCAGTAGGTTTTATGCAGGCTGCGAATTTGTTCCAGCACGCCGTCGATGCGATAGCGGATACGCAGGAAGGCGTGCTCGGGCTCGAAGTGGATGTCGCTCGACTCGCGCTTCACCGCGTCGGTGAGCAGCGCGCCGACCAATCGCACTACCGGTTGCGTGTATTCCTCGGTGTCGGGATTGAGGCTGGCGTAATCAACCTCGCCGGTTTCGATTTCGCGCAGAATGCCGTCGAGCGAGAGGTCGAAGCCATAGAACTTGTCGATGCATTCGAGCAGCTGCGCTTCAGCCGCCAGCAGGGTGTCGATTTCGAGCTGGCCGCCGAGCGAGGCTTTCAACTGGTCGAGTGCGACGACGTTGAACATGTCGGTGGTCGCCAGGGTCAGCACGTTGCGCGCGGCGTCATGCGCGATCGGCAGCAGATGGTGGCGGCGGGCGAAGTCTTCGGGCACCAGTTGCAGCGCTTCGGGATCGGCCACCACCTGCGTGAGGTCGATGCCCTGGCTGCCCAGCGCGTTGGCGAGTTGGTCGCGCAGTACGGCTTCGGTCATGAAGCCGAGCGCGACGAGTTGACGGCCGATGGGCAGGCCGGTGGCTTTCTGTTCCTTCAGACCGATGCGCAGTTGGTCGAGCGTGATGAGTCCCTGGGTAACCAGGGTTTCGCCCATCCTTAATTTCTTGCGCCTTTCCATGGGAATTTCAGTGCAGCGATTTGAGTTGCTGCATACGCGCTTCGGCCTGCGCGCGGTCGAAGCGGTGAGCGCCGCCGCCGGCGAGCGCCTTTTCGTAATACGTCAGCGCGGCCGGATATTGGCGCAGCTGATCGAGGCTGACTGCCAGATTGAACGCGTAATCGGCATTGTCGGGTGCGCCGCGATACGCCTCGAAGTAGGCGGCTTGCGCGTCGTTCCAGCGCCGCTGGTCGGCGTACAGATTGCCCAGGGTTTGGTAGAGCTGCGGGCTGGGTTCGCGGTCGATCAGCGTTTTCAGCCGGCTTTCGGTTGCCTGGCCGTCGGTGTTTCCCAACAGGTCGAGCAATGCGCCTTGGGCCGTGGCGTTGCGCGGATCGATATCCAGCACTTCGCGGTACAGGCGCTGCGCCTCGGCCTCGCGGTTCTGTGTGCTGGCGATCGCCGCCAGGCCCAGTAGAGCATCCGTATTGCGTCCGCGCGCCGCAGCTTCGGTATAGAGCCGCTGCGCTTCATTCAGGGCACCGCGCTGATAGGCGGCATAGGCCTGGGTGAGCAAAGTGGATTGCCCATCGGGCTGGAACAGTGGCGGCGTCGCGGTCGGTGCGGATTCACGTGCAGGCGTGCTTGCCCGCGCCGAATTGTGCGAAGCCGGCACGAGGGGCCGGGGTCGGGCAGGTACTGTGCTGACCTCGGCAATCGCTTCTGGCACGGGGGCAACAGGCAATGCGTCAGGGGTGGGCTCAAC
>JBGSZD010000071.1:0-6544 GCA_041750575.1 Thiobacillus sp.
TACTCCAGGTTCATCAAACCCGGAAGCATCGCAAATGTGCAAATTGAAATTCAAATCGTGGACACCCATGAATCGCTCAAAACCCGCATCGATAGTGGCTTCACAGCCTGTGCGGCTCAATTTAACCGGACACTACTGGTCGAATTTGAAAACTTTATCCAGGATGGCGAATGAAATGAGAGTAAAAAAGCGTGGCATGACCGCGAGTCTGCTGTGGGGCGTACTTGCATTGGGCGTGGGTGCCGCTGCGGGCGCGTTTGCCATGGTCGATGTGGTGGGGGCCAAGGTGCATCGCGCGCAGGCGGTGAATGAAGCGCGCTCGATCGCGGACATGGCGGACAACGTGGGCACCTGGGCGTCGACTTACAAGGGTGTGTGGATCAAGGATGACGGGCTCACCGCGAAAGGCGTAGATATCGGCAGCCGCATCGACACGCAGCGCTACAAGCAGTCGAGTGAAGAAACCGATCCGCATGGCGTCTTCGATACCTATCATCGCAAGAATCCCGCGCTGATCTAGCGCGAATTGTCGGACGTCATTCAAAAGTCCGACTCGCGCGGCAAGTTCCGGTTGACTTCAGATAAATACATGAACCCGGTGAATGCACCGGACGGTTTCGATTTGCGGGCCATGCAGGCGCTGCGGCAGAACGGGCAGCGCGAATTTTACGAAATCAAGAGCGGCGAAATGCGCTACGCCCGCCGTCTGGTTGCCAAGGACAGCTGCATGAACTGCCACGACACCCCCGACAAGGCACCGTCCACGATCGCCCGGCTGTACCCCGGTCCGCAAGGGTATGGGTATGTCAAAGGCGACCTCGCCGGCATCATCAGCGTCCGCGTGCCGTACGTCTACGATCGTTCGGTCGTGCTCGACAATCTCTGAGAAGCACCCGACATCGAAGAAGCAATCCAGGCGCCCTTCGGGGCGCTTTTTTTCGCCGGTACACGAGCCGGTGCGCGCTAAAGAAGCCGCACCCGGTGCCGTAATGTTTACCACGCAGGGGCGGCAAGTGCCGCCCGATCGACGATCCTCGTGGAGAAAACGTGTGGATAACGAAGTATTGAAGGGCGTCAAGGTGATGATCATCGACGACAGCAACACCATACGCCGCAGCGCGGAGATTTTTCTGAATCAGGCTGGCTGCGAAGTCATTCTGGCGCAGGACGGTTTCGACGCGCTGTCGAAAATTACCGACCACGAACCCGACGTGGTGTTCGTCGACATCATGATGCCGCGTCTCGACGGCTATCAGACCTGTTCGCTCATCAAGCGCAACGCCAAATATCGCGCCACGCCGGTGATCATGCTGTCGTCGAAGGATGGCTTGTTCGATCGCGCGCGCGGCCGCATGGTGGGCTCGGATGAATACCTGACCAAGCCGTTCACCAAGGACATGCTGTTGTCGGCGGTGCGCGAGCACGCCTGCGCCAGAGCCTGACTGTTTTTCAAGGAGCAACAATTATGGCAATCAGCCGAATTCTGGTTGTGGACGATTCCCCTACCGAGCGTTTTTTTCTATCCGAACTGCTGGTCAAGAACGGCTATCTGGTCAGCATGGCGGAAAGCGGCGAGGAAGCCGTCGCCCAGGCGAGGCAGACGCTGCCCGACCTGATCGTGATGGATGTCGTGATGCCCGGCATGAACGGCTATCAGGCGACGCGGATGATCAGCAAGGAAGAGGCTACCAGCCATATCCCGGTCATCATGTGCACCACCAAGGGTCAGGAAACCGACAAGGTGTGGGGCATGCGGCAGGGCGCCAAAGCTTATCTGGTCAAGCCGGTGAAGCCGGAAGACCTGTTGTCGCAAATCAAGGCGCTGAGCTGAGCAGGGCACCATGGCCAAGAAATTCAATCTGCGCGAATTTCAGACCTCGCTTTCGCAGCAGTTGCAGGCGGCGGCCAGCCGCGACAACACCGGTTCGCGGCTGGGCTTTCGAGTGGGCAATGTCAACTGGCTGGTCAGTCTCGCCGATACCGAGGAAGTGCTTCCCGTGCCACCCATCGTGAAGGTGCCGGGCGCGCGCCGCTGGTTTCGCGGCATGGCCAACATCCGCGGCAACTTGTACGCGGTGAGCGATTTCTCCGATTTCATGGGGCAGGGCGTGACGCCCGAGCATGCCGACTGCCGCCTGCTGATTCCGCATCACGACTTCGGCGTGAATGCCGCGTTACTGGTGCACGGCACGCTGGGCTTGCGCAACATCAACCGCTATCAGGCGCGCGAAGACGGCGTCCCGCATCCCTGGGTTGCGCGGCGTTACGCCGACGAAAATGGCATGGACTGGTGCGACATGGATTTTGGGCAATTGCTCGGCAACGCCGGGTTCCTCATGGTCGAAGCGCAACTCGGCTGACCGGATTTTGAATGCAGCCGCGCGAGCGCGGAATAAGTGGAGATAGCGGAGAAATGAATATGGCAATCACAATGAACGGCCTGAAAGGACTGATGTCGGGCAAGCGCACGGGGTCCGGGGGCGGCGATCACACCACCATATTCATGCAGACCGTGCGCAAGCTGGCCGACCAGGAGCCCGGCAAGGCGCCGCTGATCGGCCATTTGCCCGTCGACAAGCAGTACCTCTATACGGGGAGCACGCTGATCGTTTCGCTGCTGCTCGCGGCCGGCTTCACGATTTACAGTTCCATTCAGCTCGGCAATCGCGCCGGCTATGAAGCCAAGTCCGGCGAACTGAAAGTGCTGTCGCAGCGCTTGCCGTTGACCGCGCAGCAATCGGTGCTGGGCAATGCCGAGGCATTCAAGAAACTGGCCGAAGGCAAGGCCGCGTTCGAAGCAGCTTTTACCGGACTGACGGAAGGGGACGACGAGGTTCCAGCTTCCGGTGCCATGGCACGCGATTCGCTGGAAAAGATCGGCGCACAATGGCAGAAATTCAATCCGCAGATCACCCAAATCCTGGGGCAGCAGAAAAACCTGATTGCGCTGAACCAGAGCATCAAGCGCATCAACGTGCTGAGTCTCGACATGCAGGAGGTCGGCGAGCAACTGGCCAGCCAGTTGGCCGATTCGGGCGCCAGCGTGCGCAAGGTCTCGCGTGCCAACCAGCTGGTCATGCTGAGCCAGCGTCTGCCGAAAAACGCCAACCTGCTGCTGTCGGCCGACCAGATCGACCCCGAAGTAGTGTTGCAGCTCGAAAAAGACACGACCCTGTTCCGCGATATCGTGCAGGCGCTGATGGAAGGCGCAGGCGAGCAAAGCGAGAACAACATGCAGACCATGGAAGAGCTCGGCGCCAACATGGGCGACATGGTGGAAGCGGTCGGCGCGGTGCTTGCCAACACCCAGTTCCTGCTGCAATCGAAGCAGGCGGCGAGCAGTCTGTTCGTTGGCAGCGATACCCTGCTGAAGGATACCGAGCAGCTGTCGCAAGATTATCAATCGGTGGGTAGCCTGGGCTACATACTGGCCGCCCTGTTCGGTGTGCTGGCGATTGCCTCGCTGGTGCTGCTCGGCCTGGTCAACATCAACGAAACCAAATCGCGGGCGCGCAAGAGCGAAGAGGAAAACAGCCGCAACCAGGAAGCGATTCTGCGACTGATGGACGAGTTGGGCGAGCTCGCCGAAGGCAACCTCACCATCACCGCCAGCGTGACCGAGGACATCACCGGCGCGGTGGCCGACTCGATCAACTACACGGTCGAAGAGTTGCGCAGTCTGGTGCGCGGGATCAACAACGCTGCCTTGCAGATGGATCAGGCGGCCGGCCAGGCGGGCCAGGTGTCCGACTCGCTGCAAAAGGCATCGCGCCGCCAGTCCGAGCAGATTGAAGAAACCTCGGCTGCCGTGGTGAGCCTGGCGCAGTCGGTGCAACAGGTGTCGGGCAACGCCGCCGAATCCGCCCGCGTGGCCGAACAATCGCTGGCCGCTGCCGAGAAGGGCCAGCAGGCGGTATCCAACGCCATTTCGAGCATGAACGGCTTGCGCGAGCAGATTCAGGAAACATCGAAACGAATCAAGCGTCTCGGCGAATCGTCGCAGGAGATCGGCGAAATCGTCGAACTGATTTCCGACATTACCGAACAGACCAACGTGCTGGCGCTCAACGCCGCCATTCAGGCCGCCTCTGCGGGCGAAGCCGGCCGCGGCTTCTCGGTGGTGGCGGAAGAAGTGCAGCGGCTGGCTGAACGCTCCGCCGATGCGACCAAGCAGATCGCGGCGATCGTGAAGACCATTCAGTCGGATACCCATGACACCGTGGCGGCGATGGAAGTCTCGACCCAGGGCGTGGTCGAAGGTGCCAAGCTGTCCGATGCCGCCGGCCAGACGCTGGCCGAGATCGGCGACGTGTCGAAGAAACTGGCCGGGCTGATCGCCGACATTTCTTCGGCGACGCAGAACCAGGCGGAGTCGACGGCGAAGGTGGCCGAAACCATGCAGGACATCAAGACGATTTCCGCGCAGACCAGCAGCGGCACGCAGCAAACCGCCGAATCGATTGGCGGCATGAAACAGCTGGCGCAAGACCTCAAAACCTCGGTCGCCGGCTTCAAGCTCGCCTAAGCTAAAGCGCGCGAGCAGCGGATTACGGTCATAGCCATCAACGTCAGGAACAACACACCATGAGCGCCTTACTCGATTACGACACCGGCCCCTTGAACTGGGTGCGCGGCGACATCGACGCCGCCTTGCAGGCCGCCCTGGGACGCATCCAGGCATACAGTATCGATGCCGATCTGACCAATGCCCTGCGTCTGGCGCGCGACGATGCGCACCAGGCGACCGGCGCATTGCGCATGGTCGGTCTCGAAGGCGCCGCCACGCTGGCGAATACACTGGAATCCTGCCTGGACGACATCAACGAAAACCGCCTGCAGGCAAACGACGACACGCTGCGCGCCTTGCGCAATGCCATCGAAGGTCTGCAACGCTGGGTCAAGGATCTGGCCGATGGGCGCGGCAGTGGCGAACTGGCGCTGTTTCCGCTCTACAAACGCCTGCGCGAACTGCAAGGCGCCGAGCGGGTATTCGAGGGCGAACTGTTTTTCCCTGATCTGCGCGTGCACGCGCAGGGCAAAGCGGCCAACGACGGCCTCTCGCAGGAGGCGCTGGCGGCTGAAGTCAAAACCGCACGCGGCCTGTTCCAGCGCGGCTTGCTGGCCTTTCTGCGCAATATCGAGGCGGAACAGGGACTTCAGCGCATGCGCGACGCCCTGGCGGCGATCGAACGCATCGCGCCGTCGCAAGCTTCGCAAACCTTTTGGTGGGCCTGCGTCGGCTTTGTCGACAGCTTGATCGCCCACGGCGTCGAAGCCGATTTTCACGTCAAGCAGTTGCTTGCCCGCGTCGACCTGCAAATGCGCCGGCTGATGGAAGGTTCGCCGCAAGTGGCTGAACGTCTGTTGCGCGATGCCCTGTTCTTTGTGGCGAAAAGCCAGACGCTGGATGGCCGCGCCGCCGAAGTTCGCGAAACGCTCGGCCTCGATCGCTATTTGCCGGGACGCGGTCTGCTCGACCCCGAGGCGCTGGCGCGCATGCGCCCGCTGCTGGATGCCATGCAGAGCGGTTTGAAGGCTGCACATGATCATTGGCGTGCCTATGTGGAAGGCCACGCCGAGCACCTGGCGCAGTTCCAGGGCCAACTGGAACGTTTGCAGCCGCAGGCGCAGACGTTGGAGGACAGTGGACTGGCACCCTTGCTGAACGAACTGGCCGCAGCGGCGAAGGCCGCCGCCGAGCGCACTGGCGAGGCGCGCGAGCAGATGAACCTGGAAGTGGCTTCGGCGCTTTTATTCATGCAGAACGCCGTTGACCAGGAAGACGTGCTGCATGCCGATTTCACTGCCCGCGCGGAAAGCCAACAGGCACGCCTGCGTGCCCTGATCGAAGGCCGCGAACTGCCGGCCAGCATCATGGAATCCGTCAACCAGCGTGAGGCCGAGCGCGACATGCTCGTGCATATGGCGCAGGAAGTCGGCCAGAACCTGAAGCAGATGGAAGAAGCGCTCGACGCCTTCTTCCGCGATGCCAACGAGCGCGAAGGGCTGGCAAGTTTGCCGGCGCTGGCGCAGCAGGCGCAAGGCGCGCTGACCATGCTGGAATTGCCGGATGCGGCGAGCCTGCTGGCGGCGGCTACGGCGACCGTGCAGCCATTTGCCAGCGAAGGTCATCCCGATGCAGCCACGCAGCAACGCTTGGCCGATGCCTTCTCCAGCCTCGGGCTGTATATCGAATCCTATTGTGCCGGCCGCGCCGATGCGGCGCGCATCCTGCGTCCCGTGCTGGTCGAGTTCGGCGTGATCGATGCCGACAGCCTCAACGACAACGCCTTCGGCGATACCGTCGAATCCGGTTTGCCTACCCGCAAGAAGGATGTGCAAACGGCTTATCTGGCGTGGCGCGATCAACCCGACGACGCCACAAAAAAAAAATTCCTTGATGCACTGACCGAACTCAGCCGCGACGCCGAGCTGATCGACGACGCCAACCTGAAACGCCAGACACGCGCGGCGCTCGACGTCAGCCGCGATGCCGCTGACGCGCCGCAGGCACTGGACGCCGACATCGCCGCTTTGACCGGTC
>JBGSZD010000072.1:0-11029 GCA_041750575.1 Thiobacillus sp.
ACTCCAGGTTCATCAAACCCGGAAGCATCGCAAATGTGCAAATTGAAATTCAAATCGTGGACACCCATGAATCGCTCAAAACCCGCATCGATAGTGGCTTCACAGCCTGTGCGGCTCAATTTAACCGGACACTACTGATACGTCCTATAAAAACAATCCCCCTTCACCACAGGAGATCGTCATGTTGGACATCAACAAAATGGTGGCGCAGGAACACGCCGATGAACCGACTGTACGCGGCCACCTGATCGACCTGGAACCCTGGACTGAAGGCCAGGCAATCGAGATGGCACACGAGGATGGTCTGGAATTGACCGATGATCATCTGGGCATCATTCGCTATCTGCGCGACTGCTACGCCGACCACGGCGGCACGGTCAATGCGCGCATGCTGGCGCATTCGCTGGAAGAAGAGTTTGCCGGGATGGGCGGACACAAGTTTCTCTACAACCTGTTCCCACTGGGACCGATCGCCCAGGCATCCCGCTACGCCGGATTGCCCATGCCACCGGGTACGCGCGACTCGTCCTTCGGCAACACGCACTAGCGCTGGCTAGTCGGTTTCCTCGACCGGAACGCGCGCCGCCACTGCGCACAGCAGTTCATAGCTGCTGGTTCCCGCAGCGGCGGCCACCGCGTCCACTGGAAGCTTGTCGCCCCACAACTCCACCGGGCTGCCCACACCGGCATTCGGGCTGTCATCCAGGTCCACGCACAACATGTCCATCGACACACGCCCCAGGGTGCGCGTGAGCCGGCCGTCGACCCACACGGGCGTACCGGTCGGCGCGTGGCGCGAATAGCCGTCCGCATAGCCGCATGCGACGACGCCCACCCGCATGCTCCGCTCCGCGCGAAACATCTGTCCGTAACCGACACCCTCGCCCGGCTGCAGCGTTTGCACGCTGATGATTTCCGACGACAGACGCATCGCTGGCCGCAGTCCCAATTGAGCCGCTGTCGTGTCTGCAAACGGCGAAGCGCCATAGAGCATGATCCCCGGACGTGCCCATGCACCACAGGTATCCGGATAGCGTAGCAGCGCCGCCGAATTGGCGCTGCTCCACGGCAGCCCGTGGTCCGTCAGTTCACGCAGGAAAGGTTGCAGTTGCCAGTCCACGCCCGCGGCTTCATCCGCCTGCGCAAAGTGCGTCATCAGCGTCATGCCGGCCACGGCGGGTAGCCCCCGCACGCGCGCGACGACGGCGGCATGATCGGCCAGCGGAAAGCCAAGGCGATGCATGCCGCTGTCGAATTTGAGGAACACAGGCAGGGGGCGTATCGGCGGTTGCCGCTGCCACCAGTCGAGCTGAGCCGAGTGATGCAGCACCGGCCACAGATCCAGTTCGGCGCAGGCGGCGATCTCGTCCGCGCCGAAAATACCTTCGAGCAGCAGGATGGGCTGCTCCACCCCCATCAGACGCAGGTTCGCCGCTTCCTCTAGCGTCAGCACGGCAAATCCGTCGGCCGCAGCGAACGCACGCCGGGCGCGCGATAACCCGTGGCCGTAGGCGTTGGCCTTGACCACAGCGAACAGGTGTGCGCTACCTGCGTGGCTGCGCGCCACGCGCAGGTTATGCGCCAGGGCGCCTATCGAGATGCGCGCGTGTATCGGGCGCATCGCCTCAGTAGGAACCGGGCTGCGCCAGCGACTCGAAGCGCGTGTATTCGCCGATGAAGGCCAGCCGCACCGTGCCGATCGGACCGTTACGCTGCTTGCTGATGATGATCTCGGCGGTACCCTTGTCTTGCGTATCGGGGTTGTAGACCTCGTCGCGATAGATGAACAGGATGACGTCGGCATCCTGTTCGATAGCGCCCGATTCGCGCAGGTCGGACATCACCGGGCGTTTGTTGGGGCGCTGTTCCAGGCCACGGTTCAGCTGCGACAGCGCGACCACCGGCACATGCAACTCTTTGGCCAACCCCTTCAGCGCGCGCGAGACTTCCGAGATTTCGGTGGCGCGGAATTCGCCCGTGCTGCTGGCCGACATCAGCTGGATGTAGTCGATCACGATGAGGCAGAGCTTGCCGCACTGGCGCATCAGACGGCGCGCCCGCGCACGCAACTCCAGCACGTTGAGCCCCGGCGTCTCGTCGATGAACACCGGCGCCTCGTTTAGCTTGCCGAGCGCATAGGTCAGGCGCTGCCAGTCGTCCTCGCCCAGCTTGCCGGTGCGCAACCGATGCTGGTCGAGCTTGCCGACCGAGCCGATCATCCGCATCACCAACTGGGCGCCGCCCATTTCCATCGAGAACACCGCCACCGGCAGGCCAGTGTCGAGCGCGACGTTTTCGGCCATGTTGAGTGAGAACGCGGTTTTGCCCATCGACGGCCGCCCTGCGACGATGATGAGATCGCCCGGCTGCAGGCCGGACGTTTTCTGATCGAGGTCATGGAAACCGGTGGGTACGCCTGTGATACCGGAATCGTTGTCGCGGTGATACAGCTCGTCGATGCGCTCGACGACTTCTTTCAACAGCGGCTTGATTTCGGTGAAGCCGGCCTGCCCGCGGCTGCCGGATTCGGCAATCTCGAACACCTTGGCTTCGGCCTCATCAAGCAACTGCGAGGCGCTGCGCCCGGCCGGGGCATAGGCCGTATCGGCAATACCGGTCGCAACTTCGGCCAGACGGCGCATCACCGAGCGTTCGCGCACGATTTCGGCATAGCGTCGGATATTGGCGGCGGACGGCGTGTTGCTTGCCAGCGCAACGATATAAGCAAGCCCGCCGACGCTTTCGAGCTGCCCCATCGATTGCAGCGCCTCGGAAACCGTCACCGAATCTGCCGGGCGGTTTTCCGCGATCTGCCGCACGATCGCGCGCAGGATCTGGCGATGATCCTGACGGTAGAAATCGCTTTCCGACACCACGTCGCCGATGCGGTCCCACGCGCTGTTGTCCAGCAACAGGCCGCCCAGCACTGCCTGCTCGGCCTCCAGCGAGTGCGGCGGCAGGCGCATCTGCGCCAGTTGGGGATCGGTATTGGTGTTAAACGAGTGGATAGCGGCCATGGCAGGATTCTAGTCTTCGGCCCCACCCCCACCAAGGGATAAGCCTGTGGATAAAGCGTGAACAGTCGGGAATAAAAAAGGGAGCCACCGGCTCCCTTTTTGGTGTGCCGACAGGAAATTACTGCTCAGCGGCTACCACCACCGTGATGTTGGCGGTCACGTCGGAGTGCAGCGCCACCACCAACGGATATTCGCCGATGGCCTTGAATGGGCCTTCGGGCAAACGGATTTCCGCCTTGACGACTTCATGTCCTTGCGCTTTCAGCGCATCGGCGATGTCGGCATTGGTGATGGAGCCGAACAGGCGGCCATCGACGCCGGCTTTATGGCTGATCGTGACGCTGCTGCCTTCCAGTTTTTCGCCGCGACGCTGGGCATCGGCCAGCTTCTCGGCGGCCACGCGTTCCAGTTCGGCCTTCTGCGCGGCAAACGCTTCCATGTTGGCTTGCGTGGCACGACGCGCGCGGCCGGAGGGAATCAGAAAGTTGCGGGCGTAGCCGTCTTTCACTTTGACCACGTCACCCAGATTGCCCAAGTTGACGACTTTGTCCATCAGAATGATTTGCATGGCCGTCTCCTCAATGCAGGTCGGTGTAAGGCATGAGCGCCAGGAAGCGCGCACGCTTGATCGCGGTGCCCAGCTGACGCTGGTAATGCGCCTTGGTGCCGGTGATGCGCGCCGGGATGATGCGGCCGTTTTCGGCGATGAATTCCTTCAGCACTTCGATGTCCTTGTAATCGACTTCCACCACCTTGTCGACGGTGAAGCGACAGAACTTGCGGCGCTTGAAGAGACCGCGGTTGCCGCTGTCGCGGCCGCCTTTTTTGGCGAACTTGCCGCCGGATTTACCACCCATGGGACGTGCCATGATTTATTCCTTTTCGATTCGATTCAATATCAAGATCAATTGTCGGCTGTTCACGCTGCGTCGGTTCAACGTGCCTTCCAGTTTCACCTGCGTTCCGGTGGTCAGTTGTGCCAACTGGCTGGCAAGCGATCCACTCGCCTGCACCGTCAACTCGCATTCCACCTGCCTGGGCTGGGTTGCTACTGTCTGACTGCTGCGATGATGAATCACCGCTTCGGCAATCGGCACGCCCGCCGGGTTGTAACGCACAGGGTCAACTTGGATCAAGGTTCCGCTGATGACCAGCCTGTTCACTCATTCAGACCACTCACTCAAGCAGCGGCGGCAGGTGCTTCGACCGGCGCTTCAGGCTTGGCGCTGTCCAGCATGTCGCGCGACTTCTCTTCCTTCATCATCGGCGAGGCGATGGTTACCGCGTCGTCGCGCTTGATGGTGAGATGGCGCAACACGGCGTCGTTGAACTTGAAGCCGTGCTCGAGTTCTTCCAGGGTTTCCTGATCGCACTCGATGTTCATCAACACGTAGTGAGCCTTGTGAACTTTCTGGATCGGGTAAGCCATCTGGCGGCGGCCCCAGTCTTCCAGGCGGTGAATGCTGCCGCCACGCGTCGTGATGTTGGCGCGATAGCGCTCGATCATGGCGGGCACCTGCTCGCTCTGATCGGGATGGACGATAAATACGATTTCGTAATGCCGCATCTTGTTCCTTTCGGTTCAGCCCCCCGCTGCGGTGCGGTAGAGCAAGGTTAAATCGGCCAAGATAAAAAT
This sequence comes from Thiobacillus sp., assembly GCA_041750575.1. Taxonomy (GTDB): domain Bacteria; phylum Pseudomonadota; class Gammaproteobacteria; order Burkholderiales; family Thiobacillaceae; genus Thiobacillus. The sequence goes on from JBGSZD010000072.1 coordinate 4,654, forward strand.
GGCCACGGGTTAAAAAAACAATCCCCGGCAAACCGGGGGACTGCAAATCATACGCTTTTTGCCTGATAAATCAATCATCAGGCCACTCTCTACCCAGCGTCACATCACGCAGTCGACGTAATACTTGGCCTTGCCGTCGACCACATCTTCGACCAAACCGTGCACGTCGGTCTCGAAGCCAGGGAATTTCTCGTTGAATTCACGAGTGAACTGCAGATACCGCACGATGGTGGCGTTGAAACGCTCACCGGGGATCAACAGCGGGATACCCGGCGGGTAAGGCGTCACCAGCATGGCGGTGATGCGGCCTTCGAGCTTGTCGATTTCAACCCGTTCGATTTCGCGATGTGCCATCTTGGCGAAGGCATCGGCCGGTTTCATCGCCGGCGCCATTTCCGATAAATACATTTCGGTGGTCAGGCGCGCCACATCGTTGGCTTTGTAGATGGTGTGAATCTGGTCGCACAGGTCCTTGAGCCCGGTTTTCTCATAGCGCGAATGCTTCTCGATGAACTCGGGCAACACGCGCCATAGCGGCTGGTTCTCGTCGTAGTCGGCCTTGAATTGCTGCAGCGCGGTCACCAGCGTGTTCCAGCGGCCTTTCGTGATGCCGATGGTGAACATGATGAAGAAGGAATACAGCCCGGTTTTCTCCACGATGACACCGTGTTCTGCGAGATATTTGGTGACGATCGCCGCCGGAATGCCCCAGTCGGCGAAAGCACCGTCCATGTCCAGTCCCGGTGTGATGACCGTGGCCTTGATCGGGTCAAGCATGTTGAAGCCGGGCGCGATCTTGCCAAACTCGTGCCAGCGCGCGCCGGCCTCCAGCATCCAGTCCTCGCGATCGCCCACGTCTTCCTCGGCCAGTTTCTCCGGCCCCCACACCTTGAACCACCAGGAATCGCCGAATTCCTCGTCGACCTTGCGTATGGCACGGCGGAAATCCAGCGCTTCGCGGATGGATTCTTCCACCAGCGCGGGGCCGCCGGGCGGTTCCATCATCGCCGCGGCCACATCGCACGAAGCGATGATGGCGTACTGCGGCGAAGTCGAGGTATGCATCAAATAGGCTTCGTTGAAACGGTGAAAGTCGAGCTTGCGCGTCTCCGAATCCTGCACCAGGATTTGCGAGGCCTGACTCAAACCGGCCAGCAGCTTGTGCGTCGACTGGGTGGCGAACACCAGCGCATCCTTGGCGCGTGGGCGCTCTTTTCCGATGGCATGCATGCCGCGATAGAAATCGTGGAAAGTGGCGTGCGGCAGCCAGGCTTCGTCGAAATGCAGGGTATCGATGTAATCGCCCAGCAGTTCCTTGATCATGTCGACGTTATAGAGGATGCCATCGTAAGTCGACTGTGTGATGGTGAGAATGCGCGGCTTGCGTTTCACGTCCTTGGCAAACGGGTGCGCGGCGATTTTCTTCTCGATGTTTTCAGGGCGGAATTCTTCCAGCGGAATCGGCCCGATGATGCCGTAGTGATTACGCGTCGGCGTCAGGAAAATCGGGATCGCGCCGCACATCATGATGGCGTGCAGGATCGACTTGTGGCAGTTGCGGTCGACCACGACGATGTCACCCGGCGCAACGGTGGCGTGCCACACCATTTTGTTGGACGACGAGGTGCCGTTGGTGACGAAGAATAGGTGGTCACAGTTGAAAATGCGCGCTGCATTGCGTTCCGACGCGCCCACCGGACCGGTGTGATCCAGTAGTTGCCCGAGTTCGTCGACCGCGTTGCAAACGTCTGCACGCAACAGGTTCTCACCGAAAAACTGGTGGAACATCTGGCCGATGGGCGACTTCAGGAACGCCACGCCGCCGGAGTGACCAGGGCAGTGCCAGGAATAGGAACCGTCAGCCGCGTAATGCGTCAGCGCACGGAAGAACGGCGGCACCAGTGAATCGAGGTAGGCTCTCGCCTCGCGCCCAATATAGCGCGCAAGAAATTCCGGCGTGTCTTCCAGCATGTGGATGAAGCCGTTCAACTCGCGCAGGATGTCGTTCGGGATATGCCGCGCGGTGCGGGTTTCGCCGTGCAGGAAAATCGGGATTTCGGCATTGCGGAAGCGCACTTCCTCGACGAAGCCTCGTAGTTTTTGCAGCGCTTTGTTCGTATCCTCAGCCGAGCCAGCAAGCTCTTCGTCGTCGATCGACAGCACAAAGGCCGAGGCACGCGCCTGTTGCTGGGCAAACGAGGTCAGGTCGCCATAATTGGTGACGCCGAGCACTTCCATGCCTTCCTTCTCGATGGCTTCGGCGAGCGTGCGTATGCCCAGCCCGGATGCATTTTCGGAACGGAAATCTTCGTCAATGATGACAACGGGAAAGCGAAAGCGCATGGCGGCTCCTCAGCGAGGGGGCAAGAGAAAAACGCGGATTGTACGTCGCGTACGCGGCAGCCGGATTAAATTCTGCGCCGGTCAGATCTTGGGCAGGGTGACGCCGACCTGACCCTGGTATTTGCCGCCGCGATCCTTGTACGAGGTTTCGCACACCTCGTCGGATTCGAGGAACAGCATTTGCGCCACGCCTTCGTTGGCGTAGATGCGCGCGGGCAAGGGGGTGGTATTGGAGAACTCCAACGTCACGTGGCCTTCCCACTCGGGCTCCAGCGGGGTGACGTTGACGATGATGCCGCAGCGCGCGTAGGTGCTTTTGCCGAGGCAGATGGTCAGCACGTTGCGCGGAATGCGGAAGTATTCCACCGTGCGCGCCAGCGCGAACGAATTCGGCGGGATGATGCAGGAATCGCCCTTCACCTCGACGAAGGAGTTCGGATCGAACGCCTTGGGGTCGACGATGGTGGAATTGATGTTGGTGAACAGCTTGAATTCGTTGGCGCAACGCACATCGTAGCCGTAGCTCGACGTGCCGTACGACACGATGGATCGGCCACCGGCCTGTTTGACCTGGCCCGGTTCGAACGGCTCGATCATGCCATGCTCGGCCGCCATGCGGCGGATCCATCGGTCGGACTTGATGCTCATCAGGTATTGGAAATGACGATGTTGGGAAATTTGGCCGAGTGATCGACCGCGGTTTCGCCGATCTTGACTGCGACACGGCGTGCGATCTGCTTGTAGATTTCGGTCACGCGGCCATTCGGGTCGGACACTACCGACGGCTTGCCGGAATCGGTGTCGGCACGGATCGCACCGTCCAAGGGCAGTGCGCCAAGGAATTCCACGCTGTAGTCCTTGCACATGCGCTCGCCGCCGCCTTCGCCGAAGATGCGCTCTTCGTGGCCGCACTTCGAGCAGATGTGCAGGCTCATGTTCTCGACCACGCCGATGATCGGAATGCCGACCTTCTCGAACATCTTCAGGCCTTTGCGCGCGTCGATCAGCGCGATGTCCTGCGGCGTGGTGACGATCACCGCGCCGGTCACCGGCACGCGTTGCGCCAGCGTCAGCTGGATGTCGCCGGTACCGGGCGGCAGGTCGACCACCAGGTAATCGAGGTCGTTCCAGTTGGTGTTGTTCAAGAGCTGTTCCAGCGCCTGGGTGACCATCGGGCCGCGCCACACCATGGGCGTTTCGACGTCGATCAGGAAGCCGATCGACATCGCCTGAATGCCGTGTCCCATCAGCGGTTCGAGATTCTTGCCATCGGTCGATTCCGGCTTGTCGGTGATGCCCAGCATGGTCGGCTGCGAGGGGCCGTAGATGTCGGCGTCGAGCATACCGACGCGTGCGCCCTCGGCGGACAACGCCAGCGCCAAGTTGACGGCAGTGGTCGATTTGCCGACCCCGCCCTTGCCTGATGCCACGGCGATGATGTTCTTGACGTTGGGCAGCAGCTTGACGCCGCGCTGCACGCTATGCGAAACGACCTTGAAGCTGACGTTGGCGGTGACGCCGGTCACGCCATCGAGGCTTTTGAGATTGTCTTCGACCTGCTGTTTGATCGTGGCCAATTGACTCTGGGCCGGGTAGCTCAGCAGGATATCGAGCGAGACTGCGCCGCCATCGATCTTGATGTTGCGAGCGGATTTGGTCGAGACGTAATCCTTGTGCGTGTTGGGGTCAACCAACTCTTTCAGTGCAGTCTGCACCTGAAGTTCAGAAACGGCCATGTTTGCTCCAGCGGGTTAATTAGCAATCGCTCATTTTAACGAATTCCGCCGCTTTGGGTACTACTCAATTTGACTGGAACCTAGAAAGGACGCGGGATTCCCTGCCGTTCACAGGGACAAACGCAGCATCAGCGACAGGGGGCGACCACACCGTTGGACCAGCACAAGCGTCTTTTGACCGGTTTGGCGGCCGCAGCCGGAAGCGGCTTCAAAGCGGTGGCGGTTGCTTTGCGCACGCCTTGTGGCTTGGCGCGGAATGTATTGCGTGATCGCGCCGCAGCAGCCCGCTTCTCGAGGGCAAGCAGGTTTACCACCGGCGTGGGCGTCACCGGACCGTAATTCACCGTGATTGCACTCGGAGGTGCCGAGACAACAGGCGGGGAAACCGATTCCGGCGCAGCGGCTGCCAGCATCGCAGGGTTCAGGGCGGCAGCATTCGTCGTCGTCGCCTCGACAGGTGCAGTCACTGGCGCGGGGCTGGGCACGCTCGCGGCTTGATCGGCTTCCATCGTCACCGGCGCGAGCGCTGCGCCTTCTGGCGTTGTGGCTGCAGGCACTTCGTCGGGCGGCAGTTCAACCACCGGCGCGTCGGCGACCGGACCGTAATCGACTGTGGCTGGCATCGCCGCTATCGGCGGCACCGGCACCAGCACCCACACGAAAGGCGCCCAGGCTGCCGGGGCAGCGAACGGCATGGGAGCAGGATATTGCGGCGCCACCGGAACCGGCCACGTCATGCCGGGCTGCGGCATCAGGTAATAATGCGCCGTACCCGGAATAGGGACCATCTGCAGCCACATCGGAGCCTGCGCCATCACGGGCGGATTCATCGCTGGAATTGTCTGCGGTTGAGCGGGCGCGCTGCCATTGGCCATGGCCAGACCAGAACCCAACCCAAGCAATATCGTCCCCAAAAGGACGCGCGGTTTTCTAAGTGCACACATGCAGTCTCTCCTGAGAGTCTTGGTTTTTTGAGATGAGATAACGAGCGGCCTTAGTGGGGTTCGGCGTAATGCGCCACCAGCAAGGCCTCGGGCACTCGCAGGCGGATTGCCGCTGCCAGTTCGCTGATTGCGCCGGACCTGGGACGCAAGGATACCCATAGCAGATTCAATTTCAAATTGAGATCGGCGAACACCACTTCCGGGTGCAAGGCCAGCACGGCCTGAATATCGCGCGATGCGCGCTCGATTTCGGCAGCCGGACGACAGCGCAAGCGGGGAATCAGCATCATGAAATCGGTCAACCGTTTTCCGGCGTGGTCGCGTGTAGGCGCAAGCTGCCACAAAGGCAGACACGGCTCGGCCCCGGACGTCAGCGTGGTCGAAGCGTAGATCCGTATCTTCATCACGCCTCCGCCAGCCGCGTCTCAAGGCTTTAGCTGCAGGTCCGGCGCCGCACCGCGCCGATCGCACAGGCGGCGTGCGCGTTGCCGCAAATAGCGCAGATCCTTGTGCAGATAGCGCTCCAGTTCTTCGAGCGCCAGGCGATACACTTCCCGCTTGAAATCGACCACCGCATCCATCGGCACCCAATATTCATTCCAGCGCCAGGCGTCGAATTCAGGATGCGTGCTGGCCCGCAACGAAACATCGCAATCGCGCCCGGTCAGTCGCAACAGAAACCATATCTGCTTCTGGCCGCGATAGAGACCGCGACTGTCGCGCCGCGTCCAGTGGGCGGGCACTTCGTAGCGCAACCACTCACGCGTACGCCCAAGGATGCGTACGTGCTCCGGAAGCAAACCCACTTCCTCTTCCAGTTCCCGGAACATGGCCTGTTCCGGCGTTTCCCCTGAGTTAATGCCGCCCTGGGGAAACTGCCAGGCGTGCTGATTGACGCGCTTGCCCCAGAAAACCTGGTTGTTCGCGTTGCACAATATAATGCCTACGTTCGGGCGGTACCCTTCTCGGTCGATCATGGCCGCCACCATCTGTGAAATTCGATTACCTGCATTCTTTCACACCCACCGGAAATTGCAAACCCGCCATGGCCGGAAAACTGCTGTTAATCATTGTTTTAATTGCGTTTTCTGGCGGATGTTCAAACTTGATGACAGCCACACCGCCCGATCGGGTGCTGGCAGGAATCCATGAATTTGGTACCACCGCCCTCGCTTATACGCCAGATGGACAGCGCTTCATCAGCGGAGGTTTCCGGGGCGAACTGCGGATATGGGACGCAGCGACGCAACGCCGGCTTGGCGAAGCCCGTGCGCACCGTGGCGCCGTGCGGGCGATCCTGCCGCTGGCCTCGGGCGATTTCGTCAGCGGAGGGGACGACGGCCGTCTGATCCT
>JBGSZD010000073.1:0-9423 GCA_041750575.1 Thiobacillus sp.
GCCGCGCGCTGGAGGCGCTGGGCCCTATTTTCGTCAAGTTCGGACAGATGCTCTCGACCCGGCGCGACTTGGTGCCGCTCGACATCGCCGACGAACTCGCCCAGTTGCAGGACCGTGTGCCGCCATTTCCCTCCAATCAGGCCATCGCAACATTGGAGGCGTCTTACAAAAAACCCGTGGCTGAAGTATTCGCCGAATTCGACGCCACCCCGGTCGCCTCCGCTTCGGTGGCGCAGGTGCATTTCGCCCGCCTGCATGACGGCACCGATGTTGCGGTGAAAGTGCTGCGGCCTGGTATCGCGCCGGTGATCGCGCACGACGTCTCGCTGCTGTACGCCGCCGCCGGCCTGGTCGAGAAATTGTTCGCCGACGGCAAGCGGTTGCGTCCGCGCGAGGTGGTGGCCGAGTTCGAGAAGCATCTGGGAGACGAACTCGACCTGATGCGCGAGGCCGCCAACTGCTCGCAGCTCAGACGCAATTTCAAGGATTCGCCGTTGCTGCGGGTGCCCGAGGTGTACTGGGATTACTGCGAGCACAACGTGATGGTGATGGACCGCATGGATGGCATTCCGGTGAGCCAGGTTGATCGGCTGAGGGAATCCGGTGTAAACATCCCCAAACTCGCCGCGACGGGCGTCGAAATCTTCTTCACCCAGGTGTTCCGCGACGGCTTCTTCCATGCCGACATGCACCCGGGCAACATCTTGGTGCGTCCGGGTTCCGAGCAGTACATCGCGCTCGACTTCGGCATCATGGGCACGCTCACCGAGGTCGACAAACAATACCTCGCGCGCAACTTCCTCGCTTTCTTCCGCCGTGATTACAAAGGCGTGGCGCAGGCACATCTGGAATCCGGCTGGGTGCCGCCCGACACCCGCATCGACGAACTCGAAGCGGCGGTGCGCGCGGTGTGCGAGCCGGTGTTCGACCGCCCGCTGAAGGATATTTCCTTCGGCCGCGTGTTGCTGCAGCTGTTCCAGGCGTCACGCCGTTTCAACGTGGAAATCCAGCCGCAACTGGTTCTGTTGCAGAAAACCCTGCTCAACATCGAAGGCCTGGGACGGCAGCTCGACCCTGAGCTCGATCTGTGGAAAACCGCCAAGCCCTTCCTCGAGCGCTGGATGAACGAACAGATGGGCTGGCGCGCGCTGGTGAAGAATCTGCAGACCGAGGCGCCCAAATGGGCGGCGCTGTTGCCGCAACTGCCCCGGCTGGCACATCAGGCCTTGAACGAAAATCGGCTGGCGCAAGTGGAAGCCGGCCTCACCCTCATGCTGCGCCAGCAGCAGACCCGCAACCGCTGGCTTGGCGTCATCGCCGGCCTGCTCGCCGCGCTGACGGCCACCGCGCTCTATTTCATCTTGCGATAAGGACTCGCCATGCTGATTGGTTTCGTCGTGCTTTATCTCGTCTTGTCCATCGGGATCGGCCTGTACGCCGCCACCAAGGTCCACAATGCCAGCGACTACATCACCGCCGGCCGTTCGCTGCCGATGATCGTCGTCATCGCCATGGTGTTCGCCACCTGGTTCGGCGCCGAAACCGTGCTCGGCATTCCCGCCACGTTCCTCGACGAAAACCTTGGCGGCACGATTTCCGATCCTTTCGGCGCCTCGCTTGCGCTGATCCTGTTCGGCCTGTTTTTCGCCCGCCCGCTGTATCGCATGAAGCTGCTCACCTTGGGCGACTACTTCCGGCAGCGCTACAACCGTCCGATCGAGATGGTGATTTCAGCCGCGATCGCCCTGTCCTACCTGGGCTGGGTATCGGCGCAGGTGGTGGCGCTGGGGCTGGTGTTCAATGTGCTCTCCGACGGCATGATCACCCAGCCAGAGGGCATCCTCATCGGTGCGGCGGTAGTGCTGCTCTACACCCTGTTCGGCGGCATGTGGTCGGTGGCACTGACCACCCTGGTGCAGATGACGGTGATCGTCGTCGGCCTGCTATGGATCGCCAAACTGGTCGGCGACATGCCCGAAGTCAACGGCGTCGCCCCGGTGATCCAACACGCCGCTGCCGCCGGCAAGTTCGAATTCTGGCCTCCCCTGGAATGGGCTGCGGTGGTCACCTTCATTGCCGGTTTCCTGACCATGGGGCTGGGCTCGATTCCGCAGCAGGACGTGTTCCAGCGCGCCAACTCCAGCAAATCCGAACGTATTGCGGTGTGGGGCACCGTCATTGGCGGTGCACTGTATTTCCTGTTCGCCGCGGTGCCGATCTACCTCACCTATTCCGCCACCCTGGTCGACCCGGCCATGACCGCAACCGTGTTGGCCAACGACGCCCAACTGGTATTGCCCACCTTCGTCAAAACCCATCTGCCGTTCTACGCGCAGATCATTTTTTACGGTGCGCTGCTGTCGGTCATCATGTCCACCGCCTCCGGCACCCTGCTCGCACCCTCCGTCACCATCTCGGAAAACATCATCAAGGAATTCATGCCGCACCACCGCATGAGCCAGCAAAAACTGCTGTGGATCACCCGCAGCGTGTTCGTCGCCTTCACCCTGCTAGTGGTGGCGTACTCGCTGTGGTCACTGCAAAGCGAAACCAGCATCCACCAAATGGTCGCCAACGCCTACAAGATCACGCTGGCCTGCGCCTTCGTCCCGCTGGTGGCCGGGCTCTACTGGAAGCGCGCCAACAACCCGGGGGCCGGATTGGCTATCGCGCTCGGGTTCGGCATCTGGGTCGCGATGGAATTCATTGCCCCCGAGGCCGCGTTGCCGCCGCAGTTCGCTGGGCTGATCGCAAGCGCACTGGGCATGGGAATCGGCAGCGTATTCGCTGCCCGGGGCCGGGGCTGACTGTCGAAAAAATTTACATTCGGCGGTAAAGCCCGAAGCGGGAAAACCCGCATCTAACACCTAATTCATTGATAATTATCACATTTTATGTCTCCTGCCAGGATCTGGCACGGCTGATGCTAACTCATGGGTAGCTGCGACAAGCTGACGTCGCGGAACATCCAGACCACTTTCGGGAGAACTAACATGAAAATCAAGACTTTTACACTTGCCCCGCTGGCACTTGCTTGCGGCATGGCATTCGTGGGTAGCGCGTACGCAGCAGGGATTATCAGCAACGGCACCGTTGCTCTCGGCGTCAAGGACACTGGCGGCCTCAACGTTGACGGCACCGCCACCATCTACGGCCCCAGCTTTACCAGCCCGGGTTCCGGCACCGTCGGCGGTACCGGCGTGCGCGGCCTATTTGTAAACGGCACCTCCGGCTACGAAGCCACCTACCCCGGTTGCCTGTGCGAGGGCTGGGGGGTTGCAGTCGCCAGCCTCGGCATTACCGGTTTTGACGGCAACGGCTTCTCCAACCTGACTGGCGGCGCTGGCGTGTTCGGCACTGATAGCGGCGGCAACGGAATCGCCACCACGGTGCAAACCATCGCCAATGCTTCTGGCGCCCCGGTGCTTGAAGTCACACATAGCTTTCACACCAGCGCATCGATTTATCTGTATCAGGTCGACGTGACCATCAAGAACCTCAGCGGTGCCGATCTCGGCAGCGGTGCGACCGATCTGCGCTACACCCGTCTGATGGACTTCGATACCGAACCCACGGCCTTCAGCGAATACATCACCATTGAGCGCGGCGGCGCGGCCAACCTGCTGACCACCAGCGATGACGGTTTCGAGTCTGCCAACCCGCTGTTCGCCACCTCTTCGATCTCTGGCTGCGCACCAGTTGGCGCCAGCTTCGTCGACTGCGGCCCGACTGACCATGGCGCCCGTTTCGACTTTGGCTTCAGCGCGCTGCTCGGAGCCGACGACCTAGAGACGGATGGCGACGACACCATGCGCACCTTTACTATCTACTACGGCGCGGCGCCTACCGAAGATGCCGCCGACGCAGCGCGTTTGGCCGTGGGTGCCGGGGTTTATGCTTACGGTCAAAACAGCCGTGATCCTGTTGACGGCACGCCCATTACGTACATCTTCGCCTTCGGCAGCGCTGGCGTGGGTGCCCCCGATCCCACCGTTCCGGAGCCTGCAACCCTAGCGCTCATGGGTCTTGGTTTAGCCGGCTTGGGAATGGCTCGCCGTCGCAAAAACGTGAAGCTGGCGTAAGCACAAAACTCGTAACACAATTGAGCCCCGCCAGATTGGCGGGGTTTTTCATTTGCGAGGCCAAGACCAACATGCCCATTCGACACCTCTTATCGATACTAACTATAGCTGTGTGCGTACCCAACCTGGCGTTCGCCTTGCTGATGAGCCCGCGCGGCATGCCTGATATGCCAAGCGCCGCAGACAACCCCGCGATTCGACAGTACGAAACGGGTATGTCGGCCTTGCTGAACAAAGACTGGCGCACGGCTGAAACCGCCTTCAAGGAATCCGCCAGACTTGATCCTGCCTCTCCATTGCCGTTGATCGGGCTTGCGGATATCGCCGCTCAGAACAAGCGCTCAAGCGAGGCTTGGACCTGGCTTCAGAAAGCATCTGAAGCCGCACCGAAAAGCGGGCTTCCCTATCATGCGATGGGAAGGTTCCACTACAACGAAAAGGCTTATGCCAAGGCTGAGCAGGCCTTCAAAAAGGCGCTCGCCACCGCGCCAGACAATATCGTGTTCAACCTTGATCTTGCCGACTTGTACGCGAACAATCTGAGCAAACCTGAATCTGCACTCCCTTATTACAGCAAGGCCACGGAACTCAATCCGAAGCATGCTGGCGCTCATCACGGCAAGGGTATGGTGTTGTGGAAGCTAAAACGAATGGGTGAAGCGGAATCATCCTTGCGCAAAGCAGCTGAATTATCGCCGGGCAGTCCTATCTCGTGGCAGGCGCTGGGCGCCCTGCAGGTCGAGCAAAACAAATCCGATGCCGCGCTCGTGGCATTCCAGAATGCCCTAAAAGCGCAGGCTGCTTTTTCCCCGGCATTGATGGGAAAAGGCGACGCTTACCTCGGTCTCGGAGACATGAAGCAAGCACTGTCAGCTTATCAGCAGGCCGCCAAAATTACCCCTAAAGATGCGATGGCTCATTTGAAGATGGGCATGGCATTCCAGGGCCTGGGGCGCCAGTCCGATGCGGAGGCTGCATACAAGCGGTCGATCGCTCTCAATCCAAAGCTTGCACTGGCCTATAACAACCTCGCCTGGATGGCCGCCGACAGCCGTACCCACCTTGCCAATGCTGAACAATGGGCCATAAAGGCTGTAGAACTCGCGCCTGGCGTAGCGGATTTTCTTGACACTCTGGGTTGGGTATATCGTGCCCAGGCCCAATATGCCCAGGCAGAAAAAACCCTGCAGAGAGCTGCGCAGTTACAGCCATCGGCCCAGTTTTTTTACCATCTGGGTGTTGTTTATCAGGAGCAATCGAAGCTTGGGGATGCCGAGAAAGCCTTCCGCAAATCATTGTCCATTCAGAAGGATTTTTCGCCCAGCCTGAAAGCACTGGCTGCCCTGAAGGGCAGTGGTCGTTAACGCAAATACCCTTCGTGCTCCAGTTTGAGTAGTATCCGCTGCACGGCTTCGTCGATGCCCAGCCCAGTGGTATCGATCGCCAGTTCCGGATTTTCCGGAACTTCATAGGGGTCTGACACCCCTGTGAATTCCGGGATCAACCCGGCGCGCGCCTTGGCATACAGGCCTTTGCGGTCGCGCGATTCGCAGGTTTCGATAGGCGTGGCGACGTGAATTTCGATAAATCCGCCAACGGCTTCGATCATGGCGCGCACGTCGCGGCGGGTCTGGCGATACGGAGCGATGGGTGCGCAGACCGCAATGCCGCGATTCTTCGTAATCTCGGATGCAACAAAACCTATGCGGCGCACGTTGATGTCACGGTGGACTTTGGAAAAGCCGAGTTCCGATGACAAATGGCGACGGACGATATCACCGTCCAGCAGGGTCACTGAGCGCCCGCCCATTTCCATCAGGCGCGCAGCCAGCGCGCGCGCCAAGGTGGATTTGCCCGCACCGGACAGTCCCGTGAAAAAGACGGTGAAACCCTGGCGCTCCCGCGGCGGACTCTGCCGATGCAGTTCGGCAAGCACTTCAGGAAAGCTGTACCAGTCGGGAATTTTCAGCCCGGCCTGCATGCGGCGCCTGAATTCCTCGCCGCTCAGGGTGAGCAGGCGAGCCCCCTCGGGCGCTTCGGTTTCGGGCAGGTACTCGGCTCGGTCATCCACATACACCATGCGCGGATAAGCGATGAGTTTGACACCGACTGCGTCCGCAAGCTCAGCCACCGGCCGTCCACCGTCGATCTGGACGAGATCTTCGCCCCGGCGACAGTCACCATCGGATAGATGTTCGCCCCCGGCAATCAACAAGCCGCAGCCGTAATTGCGTGCAACGATGGCACGTAATAAAAGTGCGCGCGCGCTGGTTTCGCATGGCGGCGCGGGTAACAAAGCCAGTTGGGTGGACGCAGCGGGAAAACGCTCGCGGATGGCGATGAAGCTACGCACCAGGCCGAAGTAGGCCGGCGAATCGGTAATGTCGCCGCCGGCCCATGGATGCAGCAATAGGTTGGCTTCGTTCTCGATTGCGCTTTTCAGGCAGAACTCGAATTGTGCGCGATGCATCGGCTGGCGCGCCTGCCAGGCAACCACGCGCCGCCAACCACGCCGAGCAAACAATGCCCGCAATTCGGCTGGGGTAGCGCGTAAATTCGAGAAATCCGGATGCGGCGGCAAAGCCACGCCTTCGATAGTTCCGCCCAGATGCCAGGCGCCGCCGTCTTCCCAAGCGTCGCTGACGGTCAGTACGGCGAGCATGAAGCCTTCTCCGTCACGCAGCGCAACTCGGTCGCCCGGCTTCAGTTCGGCAGCGGCCTTTTGCCGGCTGTCCAAGGTAACGGGCAGCGGCCAGAAGGTACCGTCATCCAGTTGCTGGTCCATCTCGACGCGCCTGCATTGCTCGCGTGTCATGAAGCCCACGAGTGGCGAGTAGGCCCCGCTCAGCAGCATTTCGAGTTCGCATTGCTGCCGCCAGTCGAGGTCGAGCGAAGGCAGGGTCAGCGCTTCCTGCTTGAGTGCATCGCTTTTCGCGGGGTCGATGAGATTGACCAGGGTGCCGCCGTAAGGCGTGATGAGTTGATCCATGTCAGGTCCGGGGAAATACCGCGAGGCTATTTATAAATCTCGAAAAAACTAGCAATAAACCGGCCAAGCTCGGATTCCGGCAAATGATTGATGCCGGCAGCGCCCTTGCGTCCGCCGCCGGTATCGAATTGGCTGCACAGCTCGTCCGCACCCGACTTGGCTACCAAAGGCGCGCGGACGCTCACGACATAGCCGCCGCCGGGTTTTCCGGTGAGCACGGCATGCGCCTGCGCGGGCGATTCAACCGCCAGTTGGTTGCCGAATACGCCGGAAATTCGCCGCGCCCACTTTTCAGCCGGCAGCATGAAAATGTGTCCGCTTGCGCGCGATTCTGCAGCCTCAACGGCAACCGCGCGGGCCATGTCGTCTTGGTAACCGGCTTTCAGTATTTGATAGGCGGGCGCCTCGGCGATGAAAGCGAAGGGCTCGCTAAACGGGCGCAACTGGCGATACAGATCGGCCGGGTCGAAAAACAGATCGTCGAGCGTTTCACCATAGCCGTTGTAATTGAGGCATTCGCCCAGCGACTGCAATTGCGCTAGCTGATCGGCGGACAGGCCCAAAGGCGCGGCCGCCTGGCGTGCCGCATCGGCAAGGTTGTCGCCAAACGCGCCGGTCACCGCCCACGCCAGCTGCCCGCCCTGCAAATGCCTATTGACCAACAGGCTGGTGCATACGTTGGCATCGATATCGATATGCGATTCGAAATACGGATGGCTCGGGATGTCGCCCGGCTGATGATGATCGAAGTAGCGCACCTGCACGCCGGCCGCGAGCAGCCTGTCCAGCGCGTCGCGGTTTTTCGACAACGCGATGTCGAGCACGGTGACATGGTCACCGGCTTGCGCGCTGACCCGTTTCAGCAGGCTGATGTCTCGCTTGGGTCCGGTAATGAGTTCGGAATCAGCGGGATCGGCCAGGCGCAACTGGTGTAGTGCGCAGATGCCGTCGGCATCACCGTTAAATACGTCTATTGTTCGTGTGGTCATGATAGTTCGCTAGAATCATTCGATGGCACACCGCTCTACCAATCGCAGTTCAGCCTCACGCCACCCTTCGGGCTCATCGATGCTGTGGATGAGCCTGCTGTATGGCGCGCTGGTCATTTACGGCACGCTGTTTCCATTGTCGGAATGGACCCCACCCCTGTTGGGGTGGTCGAATCCTATCACGCAGAGCTGGCCCGACAGGGCGTCACGCGCCGACATTATCATTAATGTCCTGGCCTACATCCCGCTCGGGCTGTTTCTTGCCTTGTGGCTACGTCCCAGGCTGGGGCTGGTCGTGGCCGTGCTTTTCGCCAGCCTGTTTGGTTGCGGACTCAGTTTTGTGCTGGAAGTGTTGCAATCCGCGCTGCCCAGTCGCGTGCCTTCCCTGCTGGACTGGGTGACCAATGCCGCGGGAACCGTCCTAGGCGCACTGATCGCGACAGCTTTCGACCCCAAATTTCCTGTCGGCCGCATGCTGCTCAAATGGCGACACGAGTGGTTCGATACCGGTACCTTGATCAATCTGGCGCTGGTGATCCTCGGTTTGTGGGCGATGACGCAAACTGCGCCGTTTGTTCCCTCGCTCGACTGGGGCAACCTCAAAACGGGCCTCAAGCCGCTCGGCACCACCTTGCGTCATCCCGAAACTTTTAGGCCCGCGGACGCGCTCTCCGTGGGACTCACGCTGCTGGCACTCGGCCTCATCACCTTTCATGCTGCGCGACGACAGGCGCTGTGGCTATTTCTTGCCTTCAGTCTCGCGGTGCTGCTGGCCAAGGTGCCGGTGGTCGGCCGGCAATTGACGCTTGAAGTATTGGTTGGTTGGTCGGGCGCGATGTTCATCCTGTTTGCGTTGCCGCGCCGTACGCCCACCGGCATGCGCTTATCGGTGGCCGGCGCGGCCCTGCTGACCGCCTATGCACTCTCACAGTTCAAGGCGGGGCAGGATCCCGGCACCCATGCGATCAACTGGATTCCCCTGCAGGGCCAGGTTGGCACCCTGGTAGGCATGAGCGACATTCTCGAAACGCTATGGCCATTCATGGCCGTGGGCTTGGGAGTGCGCTGGCTCACGCCGTGGCGCTGGCGGCGGAGCGTCATGCTGGTGGGCGGTCTGGCCATCGCCTTGTTGGCTTTTACGCTGGAGTGGATGCAGCAATCCATCCCGGGCCGCTTTGCCGACATAACGGATGTGCTGCTGGCGTGGCTGGGCTGGACTTTCCCCTCAGTAGTGTCCGGTTAAATTGAGCCGCACAGGCTGTGAAGCCACTATCGATGCGGGTTTTGAGCGATTCATGGGTGTCCACGATTTGAATTTCAATTTGCACATTTGCGATGCTTCCGGGTTTGATGAACCTGGAGT
>JBGSZD010000074.1:0-10729 GCA_041750575.1 Thiobacillus sp.
CCATCGCTAGGGTTCCCCAAAAGCCCTACACGCGCGTAAACACAAGAAGCAACACCGCATTGGTGCCGGCTTTTTTGGCGATCGCCAGGGTGACGGCCGGCGCTTCGCCGCGCGCAATGCCCTTGCCCGAGGCGGGGCCGAAAGCAAAGCGCGTGCTTTCGTCCACTTCCTGCGGGCCGTCCACGATGGTGGCGACGTCTTTCAGAAACACCGGCCGCCCGTTGGGCGCGCCGATCACGATGTCGCCCACTTCCTTGGCGTTGCCGAAAAAGCCCCGCAACTGCAGCGGCGAAACCCGGTTGTTGTCGACCAGCTTGCCGGCCGGCACGGAGACATTCTGCCCTTGCAGCATCTTGTCCACCTGATCGAGCGCGATGCCCGACGCCGCCAGCCTGGTGGGGGAAACCCAGACGTTGACCGCGCGCGGCGCGCCGCCTATGACCTGGGTGAACGACACCCCGGGCACGTTGCGCAGGTGCTCCAGAATGCGGGTGGCGACCTGGCGGATCTGATGATCGTCGACCGTAGTGGACGACAGCGTCAGCGTCATGATCGGCACGTCGTCCACGTTGATCGGCTTGACCACCGGCTGCATGGCGCCAGACGGCATGCGGTCGAGGTTCTGCATCAACTGGTTGTAGAGTTTGACCAGACTTCTTTCCTGATCTTCGCCTACCTTGAACTGCACGGTGACCAGACCGAAATCCGGGGCGGCGTAGCCGAAGGAGTGATCCACGCCGGACTGCGCGTTCATGATGGCTTCGAGTGGCTTGACCACCAGGTTCTGGATTTCCTCGGCCGAGGCGCCCGGCTTGGCAACGATGATGTTGGCCGCCGGCACCACGATCTGCGGGTTGTATTCGCGCGGGGTGACGAACAGCGCCATCATGCCCGCCAGCGCCACCGCCAGCATGATCATGGCGGTGATTTTGGATTCAATGAAAACGCCGGCCAGTTTGCCGGCGATATTGAGCGGGGCGGCGCGCTCAGTCATGCGCACCCCCGCTGATCTTGTCGCCGTTTTCCAGTTGCTCGACTTTGGAGACGACCACCTTGTCGCCAGCGTTCAGACCGGACTGGATCTCGACCATGCCCTGTTCGGCAGCGCCCATGCGCACCATGCGATAACGTGCGAAGCCTTGGGCATCGACCACGAACACGCCGGTGATGCCGGCGCGCTCGGCCAGGGCCGAAGCCGGCACGCGGATGCCTTCGCGGCTGCCGACGGCAAACCCCACGCGCACGAAATTGCCGCTCGACAGGCCGCTGTTCGCGGGTAGGTCGATTTTTACCAGATGGGTATGGCTGACCGGGTCGGCCGCCGGCACCACCTGGGCGATCGTGCCTTCGATCGGCGCCTGCGTGGCATCGCCGTCGTGCACGATCGTGACCTTCTCGCCGGTCTTGATGCGGGCATACACATCGCCGCTCACTTGGGTACGCACCTGGAGTTTCTTCAGGCCTTCGATCACCAGCACCGGCCGGCCGGGCGTGGCGAGGTCGCCGGCGTTGGCCATTTTTTGCGTGACGACGCCGTTGATCGGCGCCACCACCGAGGCGTAACGCATCTGGCCGGAAGCCAGGCCCATGCCGGCGCGGGCCGCCTCCACCTGCTGCTCGGCCACCTGCTTTTGCAGGCGGATCTTGTCCCACTGCATTTTGGGGATGGCCTCTTCCTTGTAGAGGTCGCCAAAACGCGCGTGGTCGATATTGGCGTCGGCCAGCGCGGCTTCAGCCTGCGCCAGGCCGGCGCGGGCCTGGCTCACCTGTCCTTGAATGTCGCTGGGGTCGACCACGAACAGCAATTGTCCGGCCTTGACCACCTGGCCTTCCTCGACCTTGATCTCACGGATATAGCCCATGAGTCGCGAGGCCACTTGCACCTGGTCTTCCGAGGCGACCATGCCGGGTAATTCTGCACGCAAGCTCAGCGGGGCTTGCTGCACCGTCTGCACGTCGGCCGCCAGGGTGCGGCTGACCGCGCTGGTCTGCGCGTCGGTGGATTCGTGGTCGCCGCAACCATAGGTCACGCTCGCAGCCAGACCCAGCAGGGCCATACGCAAAACTTTTGGATTAGCCATTGGATTCATTTCGGATTGCTCACAGTAAGTCTGGCTGCAAACGGCCTGTCGCCAGACGGGCGTTGGCGCGTTGCACCTTGAGTTCATAACGGGCCGCCACCAGGTCCGCCCGGGTCTTGTCCAGCTGGGCTTGCGCGGCCAGCAGCTCGGTGATGGTCGTGACGCCGCTGGCGTAGCGTTTCTGCACGATACGCTGCGCTTCCTCGGCCTGGCTCACCGCCAGTTCCCGCGCCATCACCCGGCGCTGCGCCTCGTCGGCACGCCGCCATGCATCCACCACTTGATAGGCGATGCCGTTTTCGGCCTTGTTCAGCTTGGCGGCAAGTTCATCGCGGCTGGCTTGCGCCCGCTGGATCGCTCCATCAGTAGCACCGCCGTCGAACAACTGCCATGACAGCTGGCCGCCCACGGTATAGGAATGGGCGTCGAAGCCCAGATTCTCGTCGTTGGTGTCGAAGCGAGCCATCAGGCCGGCCTGCGGATATTTGCCGGCGCGCGCCACTTTCACGGCGGCCTGCGCCGCGTCAACTTGATTGCGCAAGGCGGCGAGGCCGGGGTTGGACTTGAGGGCTTCGACCTGATAATCGGCCAGATTGCCTTCCAGCGGACGCACTTCCACGCTGCCGGCCACGTCGAGCGGTTCCGCCAAGGGCATGCCCAGCAGCAGGTGAAGCTGGTCCAGCGCCTGCGCTACGGCGTTCTCGGCCTGAGTCTGCTGTACTTTCACGTCTTCCAGATGCACCTGGGCGGACAGCAGATCGCTCTTCACTGCCACGCCACCCTTGACCAGACTGCTGATGGTTTTGACGTAGTCTTCCGCGGCGAGGCGGCCCTGTTTGGCGACGTCGCGGTAGGCGCGCGCGGTATGCACGCCTTCGTAGGCGCGCAGCACGTCGTAGATCACCTGCTGACGGGCCATCACGTCGCCCTGGCGCGCAGCCCGCAAATGGGCCTGGGCCTGCTCGGTATAGCCCTCGATCATGCCGCCGGTGTAGAGCGGCAGTTGCGCCTCCAGGCGGGCGTTGAAATTGTTGACTGCGTCGGGGTGGTTGAGGTTGTATGGCGCGACATTCAGAACATTGGGATTGGCAGGGTTGAATTCACCTGCGCCGAAGTCGTTGAACGTGGCGTTGCGTTGCGACAGTTTGAGGCCGAAGGCATTGAGCGCGTCGTCGGTGCGGGTGACGTTGAGCGAGGCGGTCACTTTCGGCATCCGTGCCCCGGCGCTTTGCTTGACCGCGGCCTGCGCCTGTCCGATTTGCGTGCCGGCGACGATGATGTCCGGGTTCTGCGCCAGCGCGCGCTGTACGGCCTGACCGAAATCCAGCGTTTCAGCCTGCGCGGTGGTGGCGAGGGTCAACAGGCACAGCAAATCGAGCGTTCTCAGCCGGATAGGTTTTCTTTTCGTAAGCCGCATCAAACCACCTCTTGTCGAATAGCCCGCAGTAGGCACGCGGGATCGGGATAAATATTAGAGTTTAATTATATATGAATAATTTATCCTGCTTCAAGAATTCCTGATATCCCGGCTGAAGCGCGCGGTGGGTTACCGGGTAAGCAAAGTTCGGCATGCCGATTAAACGCCGTTATGAGCCAGAGAATATGGCGTGCATGGTGCCACAAGCATGGGCGCTTGTGGTGCGCGGCCTTGTTCGGCCGGCCGCCCAATCCGGCGCCGGCGGGCCCCGAAATAAAACAGGCCTGGCACGCTTGTGCGTGCCAGGCCTGTGGTCGGGCAGGCTTTACTTGGCGAAGCCGCAGAAAACGTCGCGCATCATCCCCAGCAGTTTCAGCGTGCGGGTGTCGCCTACGCGATAGAACACGCGATTGGCGTCCTTGCGGGTGCGCAGCACGCCTTTGTCGCGCAGAATGGCCAGGTGTTGCGAGATGTTGCTTTGCGAGGTGCCGACGTGATCGACGATGTCCTGCACGCTGACTTCCTTGTCGCCCAGCACACAAAGAATTTTCAGGCGCAGCGGATGCGACATGGCCTTCATCGCACGCGAGGCCTGCTCGATGTGCTCATCCTTGTCCATGAGGTCCACTTCGTCCCAATCTGCTGCCATGTTCATTCCTCGATCCTATTCGTGTAGTACTCTGCTGTGTCGCGGCTTCGTGAAGAGGCCCGGTGTGGCGGCGCATTAAAATTGAATGCGACTATTGTGCGCTGCATATAGATTAGCAATCATGCATATATTAAAATAATCCCACAAAAACGAGTCAGGTTATACAAATTTTTTCATGAAGACCTCGCCGGTTCTCCTTATCATCCTCGACGGGTTTGGTTGCCGCGCGGAACGCGCCGACAACGCGATTGCGCAGGCCAGCAAACCCAATTTCGACCGTTTGTGGAAGGAAAACCCGCATACCCTGATCCATGCATCGGAGTCCGAGGTGGGGCTGCCGAAAGGGCAGATGGGCAATTCCGAGGTGGGACACCTAAACATTGGGGCGGGGCGCGTGGTGTACCAGGAGTTCACCCGCATCGACCGCGCCATCGAGTCCGGCTACTTCTACACCAACCCCGCGCTGCTGAATGCCGTGCACCTGGCGCGCGATAACGGCAAGACCCTGCATATTCTGGGTCTGCTGTCGGACGGCGGCGTACATAGCCACGAGTCGCATTTTCACGCGCTGCTCGAAATGGCGGCGCGCGAAGGTTTGCGCAAAGTGTGCCTGCACGTATTTCTGGACGGCCGCGATACGCCGCCGAAAAGCGCTGAAATCTACCTGCGCCGCCTGACCGACAAGATTCAGCAGACCGGCGTGGGCCACATCGCCTCGATGATCGGCCGCTATTTCGCGATGGACCGCGACCGCCGCTGGCAGCGCGTGAAGGCTGCCTACGATCTGCTGACCCAGGGACGCACCGAATTCTGGGCGGACAATCCGCTGGCCGGACTGGAAGCCGCCTACGCACGCGGCGAGACCGATGAATTCGTCAAGGCCACGGCGATCCTGCCGCCGGACGGCAAGCCGGTAACAATGGAAGACGGCGATTCCGTCATCTTCCTCAACTTCCGTTCCGACCGTGCGCGCCAGTTGTCGCGCCCCTTCATCGAGCCCGATTTCGGCGAATTCGAGCGCGAGGTGACGCCGCGTCTGGCGACGTATTGCACGTTGACCGGCTACAGCGACGATTTCGATGTGTCGGTGGCGTTTCCGCCCGAACGCATCAAGAATGGTCTCGGCGAATACATCGCCCACTTGGGGTTGCGTCAGCTGCGCATTGCCGAAACCGAGAAGTACCCGCACGTCACCTTCTTCTTCAACGGTGGCGAGGAGATTTCTTTTCCCGGCGAAGACCGCGTGCTGGTGCCGTCGCCCGACGTCGCCACCTACGATCTGAGGCCCGAGATGAGCGCTTTCGAGGTCACCGACAAACTGGTCGCGGCGATCAACAGCAAGCAGTACGACGTCATCATCTGCAACTATGCCAATCCGGACATGGTGGGCCACACTGGCGATTTGCAGGCGGCCATCAAGGCAATCGAAACGGTAGACGCCTGCCTGGGCAAGGTGGTGGAAGCCCAACTGGCGCGCGGCGGCGAGGTGCTGGTCACTGCCGATCACGGCAATGCCGAGATGATGCGCGATGCTGTCACAGGCCAGGCCTATACCGCGCACACCCTGAATCTGGTGCCGCTTATTTATATCGGACGCCGCCATGCCACGCTGGCCGAAACGGGCGCGCTCGAAGACATCAGCCCCACGCTGCTGAAAATGATGGGCTTGCCGCAACCGCCCGAAATGACCGGTGAAGCGCTGGTTCAGTTCGAGTAATCCCATTTCGCATCATGCCGATCCGGATAAGCGCGCGAGGGTGAAGGTCACACTCCTCGTCCTGCTGGCGCTGAGCTGGCCGGTGTGTGCGAGCGCCACCCAGGTGGACCGCAAGCAATCCGAGCTGGAGGCGCTCAAGCAGCGTCTGCAAACCCTGCAACAGGAATTTCGCGATACGCAGGCGCATCGCCAGGAAGCGGCCGATGAGTTGCGGCAATCCGAGCAGGCCATCAGTAGCGGCTTGCGTCAGCTTAGGCAGTTGGAGGGCGAACGGCAGCGAACCCGGGGCGAACTTCAAACGCTGGCGCAGCAATCCGGGGCGATCGAGACACGCATCCGTCAGCAGCAAGCCCACCTCGCCCAGGCGCTCAGAGGCGCCTACCAGCGTGGGCAGGGAGATGCGCTGAAGCTGATCCTGAATGGCGCCGACCCCAATCAATCGACGCGCGATTTGCGCTATCTGGCGCATTTGTCTCGCGCACAACATGCGTTGATCGAAGGTCTGCGTGCCGATCTTGCGCAACTGGCCGCGCTGCAGCAGAGCACCAAGAAAAAAACCAGCGAGCTGACGCAGTTGCAAGTGGCACGTGAGAGCGAACAGAAGAAATTGCTGGCGGACAAACAGACGCGCGAGCAAGTGCTGCAGAAGCTATCGGCACAGATCCAGCAACAACGACGAGAGATTTCCAACCTCAAACGTGACGAGCGCAGCCTGACGCAACTGGTCGAGCGACTCAACCGCCTGATGGCGCAGCAGGCGGCTCGCGAGGCCGCGCGTGCCGCACAGCAAGCGAAGAAGCGCCAGCAAGCCGAGAAGAATGGAAGTGGGCAGGCACGCAAGCCGCTGTCTGTTATTACCGAAACCCCGGTTGCCTTTCGCTCGGATCGGCCATTTTCAGGCTTGAAAGGTTCGTTGCGCCTGCCCGTTGCCGGGGAACTCCTGAACCGCTTTGGCGCTCCGAGGGAAGGCGGCGGCATGAGTTGGAAGGGCTTGTTCATCCGTGCCGGGCAGGGCGCTGCGGTCAAGGCGATTGCAGCCGGGCAGGTGGTGTTCGCCGACTGGCTGCGCGGCTTTGGCAACCTGATTATTGTCGACCATGGCGAGGGCTATATGAGCCTGTACAGCAATAATGAAAGTCTGTATAAGCAGGTGGGCGAACGGGTTCAGCCCGGCGACGCCATCGCGGCGGTCGGCAACAGCGGCGGCCAGCCCGACACCGGTTTGTACTTTGAAATGCGGCATCAAAGCCGTCCTGTTAATCCCCTCCTTTGGGTGAAGTGAAATGACACAAAAGGCGAAATTCATACTCGTCGGCCTGGCCGGCCTGCTGGCGGGCGCGGCGTTGACGGTCAACCTGTCGGCGATCGCCAACAAGGATGCGGAAACGGCGTTGCCGGTTGAAGAGCTGCGCGCCTTTACCGATGTGTTCGCCCGCATCAAGAACGATTACGTCGAGCCGGTGGAAGACAAGAAGCTGATCACCGAGGCGATCAACGGCATGCTGACCGGGCTGGATCCGCATTCGGCCTATCTCGACGCCGAAGGCTTCAAGGATTTGCAGGTGGGCACCCAGGGCGAGTTCGGCGGTCTGGGCATCGAAGTCGGCATGGAAGACGGCTTCGTCAAAGTGGTGTCGCCGATCGAGGATACGCCGGCCTTCAAGGCTGGCGTCAAACCCGGCGACCTGATCATCAAGCTCGACGACACGCCGGTAAAAGGCATGACGCTGAACGATGCGGTGAAGCGCATGCGCGGCAAGCCGGGGTCGAACATCAAACTCACCATCGTACGCAAGGGCGTCGACAAACCGGTCGTGCTGACGCTTGCCCGCGCGGTCATCAAGATACGCAGCGTCAAGTTCAAGCTGCTGGAGAATGGCTACGGTTACGTCCGCGTCACGCAGTTCCAGGAGCACACCGGCGAACTGCTGGCCGAATCGCTGAACAAGCTTTATAAGGACAACAAGGCGCCGCTCAAGGGGCTGGTCCTGGACCTGCGCAACGATCCGGGTGGCTTGCTTAACGGCGCGGTCGCCGTCACGGCTGCCTTCGTCAAGCCGGACAGCCTGGTGGTGTATACCGAGGGCCGCACCGAAGATGCCAAGATGCGCCTGACCGCGAGCCGGGAGAACTATCTGCGCCCGATGCAGATGGATTATCTGAAAAACCTGCCGGAAGGCGTCAAGCAGGTGCCGATGGTGGTGCTGGTCAACGGCGGGTCCGCGTCTGCATCCGAAATCGTGGCCGGTGCGTTGCAGGACCACAAACGCGCTGTCCTCATGGGTACCCGCACCTTCGGCAAGGGCTCGGTTCAGACCATCCTGCCGATCGGCAACGGCACGGCGATCAAGCTCACCACCGCGCGTTACTTCACGCCGAACGGGCGCTCCATCCAGGCCAAGGGTATCGAGCCGGATATCGTGGTGGAAGACCCCAGCATGCCGTCCGAGGATGAGGATCTGAGCATCCGCGAAGCCGACCTCGACAAGCACCTGAGCAATCCGACTGGCGATGATCCTGCACCTGCGCCGGCCGACAAGCCCGACAACGTCATCAAGGCGCCGCCGGCCGACAAGCCGGGCAAGGATGGCAAGGATAAGAAGGCACCGACGACGCTGGAGCCAGGTGAAATCGTGTCGAAAAACGATTTCCAGGTGAACCAGGCTGTGAATCTGCTGAAAGGCCTGCAGATTCTGCAGGGGCGCTGAGCAGGGGTTGTGGCTGCGGGGCGCAGTCACAACACAGCATGGCCAGCGAGGTATACTGGCCAACCTAGCTAGTCAGGGGGCAGCATGCGTCCATGTGACCTCGAAAAAAACCGTGAAATCGTCTTTCATTCCTTGCCTGCCGGCCAGGCTGAACGCGCTTTGTCCCTGCTGGAAGGGCTGGACGGATTGAGGGTGACGACGGGCCCCACCGCCAACTGTCTGTTGGTGCGTTACCACGTCTGCGAGTACACGCTGGAAGGACTGGAAACCGCGCTGGCGAGTCAGGGGTTTCATCTCGACAACAGCCTGCTCACCAAACTCAAACGCGCGATGGCTTATTTTTGCGAAGGCGTGCAGCGACGCAACGTCGCAGCCAACGAACCGGACATCAAATCCCAGCAGGCTTTCATGAAGGTCTACGAGCGCCATCTGCATGGCGATTCCGACGAGACGCCGGAGGAGTGGCGGGGCTACAAATAGTCGCGTCGGCCGCTATGGAGTTGAACGACGACCTCTTGCTGCGCTACAGCCGACATATTCTGCTGCCCGACGTTGGCGTGGCAGGGCAGGCGCGAATCTCCGAAGCAAAGGTGCTAATCGTGGGCGCGGGCGGTCTGGGGTGCCCGGCCGCCCTGTATCTCGGCGCAGCCGGTATTGGCCGGCTGCTGCTGGCCGATGGCGACACGGTCGATCTCACCAACCTGCAACGCCAGATCGGCCATGCCACGTTAGCTATTGGCGAGAACAAAGCCGATTCACTCGCGCGCAGCGTGCGGGCGATCAACCCCGAAATCGAGGTGTGGACCCTACGCGAGGCACTGGCTGGCAGCGCATTGCATGCGGCCATCGCCGAAGTCGATCTGGTAGTCGATGCCTCGGACAATTTCGCCACCCGGCATGCGATCAATCGGGTCTGCGTGCAGTTGGGCAAGCCGCTGGTGTCCGGTGCGGCCATCGGGTTTTCAGGACAGTTGGCCGTTTTCGATTCGCAGCGTGCCGACAGTCCGTGTTATCACTGCCTGTTTCCGGACAGCGCGGATGAGCCTGAATTGCGCTGTGCCGAGGCAGGCGTGTTTTCGCCGCTGGTCGGCGTGATCGGCGCGATGCAGGCGATGGAAGCGTTGAAATACCTGGCGCAGGTGGGCGAACCGCTGGTTGGCTGCTTGCTGTTGTGGGACGGCTTGCGCGCCGAGGCGCGCGTGATGAAAGTGCCGCGTGACCCGGCCTGCCCGGTGTGCGGGCAGGCCGCAGCTCAGGCCGGATGAACGTCGAGCAGGCGCGATAGCAGCAGGTCGATATCGCCGCCCGGAGCACGGGTGAAACCGCTTTTGGCAAACTGATGCCAGCGCCCCACCACCACGCATTGCAGCAAATTGGCCAATGGCGCGCTGAGCGCGGACTGCTTGTCGTCGCCGAAGCGCAGGCATTGCCGGAGCTGGGCCTCGATACGGTCGTGCAGTTGATTGATGCGTTTTTGCAGGCGCTCGTTTTCATGCACCAGCGCGTCGCCGATCAGCACCCGCGTCATCCCCGGATTCTTCGCCGCGAAATTCAGCAGCATGGCGAGGATGGCCTCGACCTGCGCAGTCGGCGAAGGCGTGTCGGTAGTGATGCGTGCGATCAGTCCGAACAGGGTCTGCTCGATGAACTCGATCAGGCCTTCATACATCTGCGCCTTGCTGGAAAAATGGCGATACAAGGCCGCTTCCGATACGCCTATGCGAGCCGCGAGCGCGGCGGTGGTGATTTTCTCCGGCTGCGGTTCCTGCAGCATCGCAGCCAGCGTTTGCAGAATCTGCAAGCGGCGCTCGCCGGGCTTTTTGGCTTCTCCTTCCATCAGGTGCTCCCCTTGTTTTTATGGGTGACGATTATCGGCGATATTTGGCTAAATGGTCTGCACTCCCTTTAACACCAGCCTATAACCATTGCGGCTATTGGGTTAGCGTTTTCAGGTCAAGCAATATGCCCCCAAATATGCCCCCAAGCCTTACGCGGTGGGGGTTTTTGATTTATGGAATTTCAGTAGTGTCCGGTTAAATTGAGCCGCACAGGCTGTGAAGCCACTATCGATGCGGGTTTTGAGCGATTCATGGGTGTCCACGATTTGAATTTCAATTTGCACATTTGCGATGCTTCCGGGTTTGATGAACCTGGAGT
>JBGSZD010000075.1:0-2941 GCA_041750575.1 Thiobacillus sp.
CGGACGACGCCGCCTTCGCCCTCGTCCGCCAGTTCTTCGCCAGACTGGCCGAGCGCTTCCCGCGCGACGCGCTGGTGTTCGACGACAACATCGTTTTCGCGCAGAGCTATTTCGACGTGTCCAGCCGCAACCATTACTTTCCCAACACCGGCATTTCGTCGCTCGGCCATGCCATTCCCGCCGCCCTCGGCGCGCGCTGCTACGCGCCGGACAGCCCCACCTTCGCCATCCTTGGCGACGGCGGCTTCCAGATGTGCGCGATGGAGATGATGACGGCGGTGAACCACGGCATCCCGATCAACGTGGTGGTGATCAACAACGGCACGCTCTCGCTCATCCGCAAGAACCAGTTCCAGCTCTATGGCGAGCGCTACATCGACTGCGATTTCAGCAACCCCGATTTTGGGTTTCTTGCGCAGTCATTTGGCGTGAATCACTATCGCGTCGAAACCGAGGCCGACCTCGACCGGCTGTTTGCCGACGCCGATCTGACCAGCGCCATCAACCTCATCGAAATCCTGCTCGACAAACATGCCTTCCCCCGCTATCTGTCGGCTCGCTGAATCGTTTTGGGCCCCGCGCCCGCACACTCGCCCGCTTGCGACGGCATACCTTGATCTAACGAGGACACCACCCCATGGACACAGCCAAGCTGTATAAGCAACTCATTCAGAGCGCCGGCGAAGACGTCAAGCGCGACGGTCTGCTGAAAACCCCCGAGCGCGCCGCGGCTGCCTTCAAGTTTCTCACGCAAGGCTATACGCAATCGCTGGACGAAATTCTCAACGAAGCCGTGTTCGACTCCGACAACAACGAAATGGTCATCGTCAAGGACATCGAGTTTTACTCCATGTGCGAGCATCACATGCTGCCGTTCGTGGGCAAGGCCCATGTGGCTTATCTGCCGCAAGGCAAGGTGATCGGCCTGTCGAAAATCGCGCGCATCACCGACATGTTCGCCCGCCGCCTGCAGATACAGGAACAGCTCACCACCCAGATCGCCAACGCGATCCAGACCGCCACCGGCGCCGCCGGCGTCGCCGTCGTGATCGAAGCCCAGCACTTTTGCATGATGATGCGCGGCGTCCAGAAACAGAATTCCTGGACCGTCACATCGATGATGCTCGGCGCCTTCCGCAAGAACCACCGTACCCGGCATGAATTCCTGCAGTTGATCGCCAAACAAAACTGAGTAGCCGCAGCCCGTCAGAACGGCACGTCGCTCTCAAACAGCAATCCCGTCCCTGTCGCCGGGTGCACGAAACTCAGCGACCACGCATGCAATAACAAACGCGCCGCCAAGGCTTGCACCTCCGGCGGCGCGTACAGCGCATCGCCCAGAATCGGATGTCCCAGTTCTCGCAGGTGCACGCGCAACTGGTGCGAACGGCCGGTGACGGGTTCGAGCTCGACGCGCGTGCGGGTGCCGGTTTCGTCGTACCCCAGCACGCGCCAGCGGGTGAGGCTCGGCTTGCCGATCTGGTGATCGACGATCCGCAAGGGTCGGTTGGGCCAGTCAACGACGATGGGCAGATTGATCGTTCCCCAGCCGTCCGGGGGCGCTTCCAGACGTCCGGCCACAACCGCGATGTAACGCTTCTTCACCTCGCGCGCAGCGAAGGCCTGGCTCAGTTTGCGTTGCGCTTCCGATCCACGTGCCATCACCATCAGTCCGGAGGTAGCCATATCGAGACGATGCACAATGAGCGCATCAGGATAGCGGGCCTGTACCCGAGCGCTCAGGCAATCCTGCTTGTCGGGGCCGCGCCCCGGCACCGCGAGCAGGCCGCTGGGTTTGTCGAATACCAGCAGGGTGTCGTCGGCGTATAGGGGTTCCACAGTACGGCCTGTCGGGTTGGCAGTACCACAGCTTACCTGGGCAGCAAGTTTATATACCGGACATACACGGAAACCGGGCCCACGGGATCAAGCCGGGTGACCAGCGCGCCTTTTTCGCCGACAGCTTGTACGTGCATCCAGTGCAAGCCGGCTTGGTTAAATACGAGGTCGTGCTTGAATGTGCCGTCGTTTGCCTGTATCGAGCCTGTAATCCGGCATGGGCGGTCAACATACAACAGTGCGAAACGACTGTCCGTTTTTCGGTCGATAAATCCTGCCTCACGCTCGCTGTATGGATAGCTGAAGGGATCGCCCGCAGAAATGAGCAGGCGGGCAAACCGGGTCTCGGCGGGTTCCACCTTGAAGTCGCTGTCCTCGGGCCTGGGCATGTATACGGACGCATGGGAGCGGATCGTGTCCTCCATGGCGGCAAGGCTGATTGCGAAGTCCTTCTGTGTCCCCGGTTCGATCCAGGCGTAAGCCCTTTTCAAGCGGATCCGGAAAAGGCGGCCCGGCACGCCCGCCAATCTGCCGGAGACGGAATAAAAACTGACCTCCAGAGGATCATGAAACACAACATACTTGTAAACGTCGCGTTGTTTGGGCTCCTGCTCGACGATTGCGTAGGGAATGGTCTGGTATGTCCGGTCGACGAACTCAATCTGTGTGCGCAGGACACGAGCGGCTTGATCTGCCTTGTCCGCTTGCTTCACATTGACCTGCACACTGGTACAACCGATTGCGCTCAGTGAAACAGCGACAGCAACCAACAGCCTGACGAAATCGATCTTCATGTGCCCCCCATTGCCTGACGATTCTGAAGTTTATTGGATAGCATGCCGAGTAGAAACTCGGCCAGGCGACATCTCCATTAGCAAGCGCCACACTGGAAAAACATGACCCCGGAATCCCTCCGGAGGTTGCTGGCGCCGATGCAGTCATGGATGATTGCGCCATGTGCCCATTCCGCCGCAACGCCCTGAACCACGCCCTACCGATCTGGGCCACCCTGCTCGTCGTGTTTGCGTTCTTACTGGGCGGTTGCGCCACCCGGCCGGACGCCGCCGCACCGGCGGATGCCGAGGCGCTGCTGGGCCTGCCG
>JBGSZD010000076.1:0-2436 GCA_041750575.1 Thiobacillus sp.
GGCGATTGCGGCCGCGCCCGCCGAAGACGCAGTGCCCGAAGGCCACATCGTGCGCTCACCCATGGTCGGCACCTTCTACCGCGCCCCGGCTCCGGGTTCGAAGAATTTCTCCGAAGTCGGCCAGAGCGTGAATGCCGGCGACACGCTGTGCATCATCGAAGCGATGAAACTGTTGAACGAAATCGAAGCGGATCAGGGCGGCGTCATCAAGGCCATCCTGGTCGAAAACGGCCAGCCGGTTGAATACGGCGAACCGCTGTTTGTGATTGCCTGAGGAAAGGATTCAGGAATCAGGAATCAGAAACAGGGTATGAGCGGCTTTGCCGCGCCATTTGAACAAGGCGCGCAGCACCTCCCCTGACCTCTGGATCCTGATCCCTAGCCCCTAAACCATGTTTGAAAAAATACTGATCGCCAACCGCGGCGAAATCGCCCTGAGAATCCAGCGCGCCTGTCGCGAAATGGGCATCAAGACGGTCGCGGTGTATTCCGAAGCCGACCGCGATGCCAAATACGTGAAGCTGGCCGACGAGTCGGTATGCATCGGACCGCCGCCGTCCAGCCAGAGCTATCTACATGTGCCGTCGATCATCGCCGCCGCCGAAGTCACCGACGCCGCCGCAATTCACCCCGGCTACGGTTTCCTGTCGGAAAACGCCGATTTCGCCGAGCGCGTCGAATCCTCCGGCTTCGCCTTCATCGGCCCCCGCCCCGAAAATATTCGTCTGATGGGCGACAAAGTCACCGCCAAGCAGGCGATGATCGAAGCTAAAGTGCCGTGCGTGCCAGGCTCCGAAGGCGCACTGTCCGACGATCCCGACGAAATCATCAAAACCGCTGCACGCATCGGCTACCCCGTCATCATCAAAGCGGCAGGCGGCGGTGGCGGACGCGGCATGCGGGTGGTGCACACTGAGGCCGCGTTTCTGAACTCGGTCGCCATGACCAGTTCCGAAGCACAGAGCTTCTTCGGCAACCCCATGGTCTACATGGAAAAATTCCTGCAGACACCGCGCCATATCGAGATTCAGATCCTAGCCGACGAACACGGCAACGCCGTGCATCTGGGTGAGCGCGATTGCTCGATGCAGCGCCGCCACCAGAAAGTGCTGGAAGAAGCGCCCGCGCCAGGACTCGATCCCAAGTTGCGCGACAAGATCGGCGAACGCTGCGCCGAAGCCTGCCGCAAGATCGGTTATCGCGGCGCCGGCACCTTCGAATTCCTGTACGAAAACGGCGAGTTCTACTTCATCGAGATGAACACCCGCGTTCAAGTCGAGCACCCGGTGACCGAACTCATCACCGGCATCGATATCGTTCAAACACAAATCCGCGTCGCCAATGGCGAAAAACTACCGTGGAAGCAAAAGGACATCCAGTTCAGGGGCCATGCCGTGGAGTGCCGCATCAACGCCGAGCACCCGAGCACTTTCGTCCCCAGCCCCGGCAAGCTCACCAACTACCACGCCCCTGGCGGCCCCGGCATCCGCGTCGACTCGCACGTCTACCACGGCTATTACGTGCCGCCGCATTACGACTCGATGATCGGCAAAGTCATCGCCTACGGCGACACCCGCGCCCAGGCCATCGCCCGCATGCGCGGCGCCTTGATGGAAATGGTCGTCGAAGGCATCCAGACCAACATCCCGCTGCACCAGGATCTGATGCACGACGCCGCCTTCGTCGCCGGCGGTACCAGCATCCATTACCTGGAGCACAAGCTGGCGGGGGAGAAGGACTGATCGGTTAGCGGTGAGCAGTAAGCGGAAGCTCGCCCGCCACGCTCCCCTCGCCGCTTACTGTTCACCACTCACGACACAATGCCCTGGCAATCCGTCCGCATCCTCGTCGACTCCAAGCAGGCCGAACTGCTGTCCGACGCGTTGATGGAGATCGGCGCGCTGTCGGTATCGCTGGAGGATGCCGACGCCGGCACGGTCGACGAAACGCCGCTGTTCGGTGAACCGGATCACCCCACGGCGGAGCTGTGGGCACACAGCATCGCGGTCGTGCTGCTGGAAGCCGACGCCGATGTGACGGCCATCCTGGCGGCTGCGTCGAAACAGGCGGGCATACCCGTCCCGAGCAATTACACAACTGAAACCGTGGCCGACGCCGATTGGGTTCGCCTCACCCAGTCGCAGTTCGACCCTATCCCGATCTCGCCGCGCTTGTGGATCGTGCCGACCTGGCACGATGCGCCCGACAGCCGCGCGATCAACCTCAAGCTCGACCCCGGCCTCGCCTTCGGCACCGGCAGCCACCCCACCACGCGGCTGTGTCTGCGCTGGCTCGATGAAAACCTGAAAGGCGGCGAGACCCTGCTGGATTACGGCTGCGGCTCGGGCATTCTCGCCATTGCCGCCGTCAAGCTCGGCGCAGGCCGCGTCGACGGCGTCGACATCGACCCGCAGGCGGTCACCGCGTCGCGCGACA
>JBGSZD010000077.1:0-5588 GCA_041750575.1 Thiobacillus sp.
GAGTTCATCCATGACACACCCGGCAAGAACGGCAAGCGCTGGCTGCTGGGTGGCGGCGGCAAGAGTTCGGCGGCGCTGGCAAAACTGGTAAGCGGCGCGCGCGAATCCATCGTGATCCAGTCGCCCTATCTGGTGTTGTCGGACAACGCCAAGGCGCTGTTCAAGGCGGCCGTCGCGCGCGGCGTCAAGGTGCGCATCCTCACCAACTCGCTCGCCTCCACCGACAACATGCAGGCCTTCTCCGGCTACCGCAGCCAGCGTCAATCCCTGCTGAAAATGGGCCTCGACATCCGCGAGTACAAACCCGATCCGGCCAACCGTGCCCTGCTGCTGTCGCGCGCCAATCCACCCGCCACGCCGCCGGTGTTCGCGCTGCACGCCAAGAGCATGGTGGTCGATGGCAAGATCGCCTTCATCGGCACCTTCAACTTCGACCCGCGCTCGGAAAACCTCAACACCGAAGTCGGCGTGATCGTGCATCACGCCGGGTTGGCGCAGCAGCTGCAAGGCATGATCGAAACCGACATGCGGCCGGAAAACAGCTGGAGCGCCGCCGACGAGCCCGACCAGTACGTGCCGCTGACCAAGCGCGGCCAGGTGCGGCTGTGGCAGCTGCTACCGCTGAAGCCGGTGTTGTAAGTAGTAAGCTCAAGCTCTGTACGTCCTGGTTTGTCATTGCGAGCGTGCGAAGCAAGCCAGAAGGCAAGTGGTATCGACAGTCTCTGGATCGCCACGCCCTTGTGGGGCTCGCGATGACAGAATGATGCACCCAAGCTTTGTGGAGAAGATGCCATGCGACTGCCCATCAGCCTGAAAATCTTCAGCATCACCACCGCGCTCTTGGCGCTGATGGTGGTCGTCACCTGGCTGTCCGTCCTCAACTTCCGCCAGCTCAACAACCAGGTGCGCGCGCTCGCCGACCACTACCTGCCGTTGCAGCAGCAGGTGGCCAGTGTCGAAATCCTCATCCGCCAGCAGATGGTGCACATGGAGCGGGTGATGGCGGGCATGGAAGTCGCCAAGCCCGACGCGGAATTCCTCGCGAAGGAATCGAACGGCTTCGACATGCGCGGCATCAACGCCGACCAGATCGTCGATTCCTCGCTGCGCATGCTGGGCGAGGCCGAGGCGGAAAAGGGCATCGAACTCGACCGCGTCACGCTCGCTATCCTGGGCAAGCAGTTGCCCAGCATCCAGACCGCGCGCCAGCACTTTCACATGACCTTTCGCCAGTTCCAGATCGAGGCGGAAGAGGGCACGCCGCGTTCGGAGAAAATCGTGCGCGACGCCCTGCTGCGCGAGAAGGACACCGTCGATATCGAAATCGGCAAGACCATCGATATCCTCAACAAGCTGACCCAGGACACCGCCAGCAAAGCCAAGGCGGAGGAGAAGCGCGCTACCACGCTCAACTGGATCGTCACCGCCATCGCCACCGCGCTCGGGCTCATCTTCGCCGCCTTCGTCACCCGCTCGCTGGTCGATCCGGTCAAACGCCTGCTGGGTGGCACGCGCGCGGTGGAGGCGGGCGATCTCGATGTGGAAATCCTGGTGCGCACGCACGACGAACTGGCCACGCTCGCGACCTCGTTCAACCACATGGTCGGCGGCCTGCGCGAGAAGGAACGCATCCGCGCCACCTTCGGCCAGTACGTCGATCCGCGTATCGTGAAGAATTTGCTGGAAAACCGCATCCCGGCCGAACGCGGCGAACGCCAGGTGATGACCGTGTTCTTCTCCGATCTGCAGGACTTCACCCGCCTGTGCGAGGGCTTGACGCCGGACGCCGCGGTGCGTTTCCTCAACCACTATTTTTCGCTGATGTCCGAGGTGATCCGGACCCGGCAGGGCATCGTCGACAAGTACATCGGCGATTCGGTCATGGCCTTCTGGGGACCACCTTTTACCGATGCCGCCGACCACGCCACCCTATGCTGTCTCGCTGCCCTGGAACAGATGGCCCGCATGGAAGCCTTCCGCGCCTGGCTGCCCGAGATGTTCGGCGTCGCCCACGGCCTGCCCGTGGTGAACGTGCGCATGGGCATCGCCAGCGGCGAGGTGACGGTGGGCAACATCGGCTCCGAAACCTCGCGCGGCTACACCGTCATCGGCGACACCGTGAACCTGGCGTCACGGTTGGAACAGGCCAACAAGTTCTACGGTACCCGCATCCTCGTCAGCGAAGGCACGCGGAATATGGCCGGCGACAGCCTGGCTTTTAGAGAGATCGACAGCCTGCGCGTCATCGGCAAGATGGAGCCGGTGAAGGTGTACGAACTGATCAGCCTCGCCAGCGAACTGAACGAGACCACGCGCACCGCCGTGCAGGCCTACGAGACGGGACTCGCGCGCTACCGCGCGCAGGACTGGGATGCCGCTGAAGCGGCGTTCAGGGCATGCCTGTCAGCCATGCCGGGTGATCGTCCGGCGCAGGCCATGCTGGAACGGATTGCGGCGTTCCGGCAGTTGCCGCCGGATGCGGGGTGGGATGGGGTTTGGGTGGCTGGGAGTAAATCCTGACCCGTACCCCGACCTGTACATTTGTGTGGATTCGACTCCTTATCTCCCTGACGGGGGTTAATCGTGGTCTAACCAATTCTGTTCCCCCTTTGAGTCAGCGGTCTTAATGTCTCAAATTATTTTGAGGCCAGCGGGATAACACGATGTCACCTAATTGTGTTTGCACGCGAACTGTGTCGTTGTTTTCAATGGCCAAACTCTGAACCATTTCCGCAGGAGCCTCGTAATACTTGTACATGGCACGTTGTCCAAACGCCGCACCTGAATTCTGATCTTTCTGGTAATGAAAACCCGCAATCGGTCTGAGTGACGACCGATCAAACAGCCAAACCTGGGCAGACCAGACTTCAGGTGGACTGTCTGCTCGCTCCATATGCAGATGGGCCTGCACAATCGCGGCATGGCTTTCCGAACATAAGCCAGTGTCGTGTCCATACAGGCGGTCCGGCAAGACGATCTCTCGGCCATCCCAAGTTACCCACTCACCAAGGCGAACGCCTTTCTCTGGATTGCATCTCTCTGAGATTGCTTCCGGCCGCAAGGCTTGTGGCTTCGAAAGTCTTGATTCCGTTTGGAAGAGGCGCAGGATTGCTTTTTGATAACCCATGCCGGCGATAGAAGACTCCCATGCGGTCGGGCAATAGGTGCCGTACCCATTCTTGTTCCACATAATCGCCAAAGGCTGCTTGTACAAAGGCACCCCTTTGTGGGTATCTAGCACCTGAATACTCGCCCCAGAGTCGGTCTTGCCCACGCGCAACAAATATCGAGCGTTTGCTATTGGCACCTGTACCTTGACCGTTGATATCGGGAACGGATTGTCATCGAACGTCACCCAAGCAATATCCTCCTCCTGCTGAATGCCCGGCAGTTGTGGAAGCGACAACGAGGGTCGGCTATTCCCTTTAAGCTTTTCATCTACTTCGACGGATATGCGTTCCCCGGCTGGAATAAGCGATTCTTCTGGCCAAACGAAGTTTGCGCTACAAAGTTCGGCCGTCGTGAAAGCCATGCTTGGTGAGAGAAAGACTCCACGGTCTTGCTCGTTTGCCTGTTGCCATTGCTGGAAACGAATACCCCCAACAGCTAACAGGAGACCGCCAATTGTTGCCATGACCGTCACGGCTAATGCTCGGCCAGCATGTAAACTTACGCTGAGTGACATTGATGCAATTGCAA
The DNA here is from genome assembly GCA_041750575.1 of Thiobacillus sp. Classification (GTDB taxonomy): domain Bacteria; phylum Pseudomonadota; class Gammaproteobacteria; order Burkholderiales; family Thiobacillaceae; genus Thiobacillus. The sequence goes on from JBGSZD010000077.1 coordinate 3,700, forward strand.
TTGTCCCCAAGGATAGGCCCCAAAGAATGGCACCCCACCCCCAGCTCACCACTTGCGAAGTGGTCCCGCCTTCATTGACCAACATTTTGTCGAAGGAGAGCGTTGTAAGCGCCAACAGCAACATCAATAAAACTGCAACGGGTGCGGGTTTTCCTCGCAAAGACTTGAGTACCACGTACACAAAGAGCGGATTTGCATAAACTGCCCACCCCGCTCCCAACCAGGCAAGTGGAAGCATTGCCAAAATCTCCCAGCCGCGCGGGGCAGTCCCGTCATAGAGTCTGAAGCCAGGGAGAAATAAAGATATGAGCCACCCCAGCGCCGCAGCATGGATCAGTAGCCGAATGTATTTTGGTGGCAACTACCTTCTCCCAGTTACGGCGCAATAAGGAATCAGCATCAATAAGGAGTCAGCATCAAGTAGCTTCCGCACGTAGCCGAACACCCAATGCCCGTGAAATCTTCAGCACAGTCGCAAAGCTCGGATTCCCGTTTTCGCTGAGCGCCTTGTACAGGCTCTCCCGACTCAGCCCTGCATCGCGGGCCACCTGCGACATACCTTTCGCGCGGGCGATGTCACCGAGTGCGCGCGCAATGCCGGCGTCGTCGTCCGGTGCCTCTTCCAGCCATGCGTCGAGATAGGCAGCCATTTCCTCGGGCGTGCGCAGTTGCTCGGCCACATCGTAGGGCACGGTTCGGGTCTTGACGGCAGGTTTGGATACTGTCTTGGGCACGACTTTACTCGACGATGGCCTCATCCCCATGACACGTACACCCCGGCTCCTTGCTGACGGTGTTGTCGCAGCACACGATCTTGCCGGCGCGGCAGCCGCAGACGCCTTTGTGGGCCTTGCAGCAGGCGAGTTGGGCGACGTGCAGGTTCGGTTTCGCGTCGGTGGTGCAAGCTGCGGGCGTTGATGCGGCCTGGAGGTCGAAGCCAGCCGGCTTGTCGGCGGCGAAGGCGGGCGTGGCGGCGAACAGCAGGGCGGCGAGGGCGAGGGAAAGGTGCAGGCGCATGACGGACTCCCGGGAAAACGGACAGTGTCACTATAGCGCGGACAGGGGCGGTTCGACGGTTGGCTGCGCCCGCGCCCGGTAAAGAATTCTTACGCGCGTGCGTATCTAGGCACCGCGCTCAATAAAAGACTGGCGAGCACGAGGATGGCGGCGAGGGTGCCGAAGGCGCTGGCGTAGCCGAGATGCGTGACGATGAAGCCGGTGAGCACGGGGCCGATGGACTGGCCCACATCCATGACGGTGCGCAGCACGCCCATCGAGGAGCCGAAGCGGCCGTCTTTCGTGAGGTCGGCGACGAGCGCGGTGGTGGACGAGGTGACGGTGGCGAAGCCGAGACCGAATACCAGGCTCAGCACCGACAGGCCGATGAAGTTGGGGAAGTAGGGCAGCAGCACGACGCTCGCCGCGCCGATCAAGAGGCCCGGCAGGATGACGCGGCGGCGGCCGACGCGGTCGGATACCTTGCCCATCAGCGGCTTGGCGAACACGATGCTGAGGAGCTGCACGCCGAGGATGACGCCGATCTGCCACGCGGGGATGCCGAGCGAGGACGCGTACAGCGCGAGGAAGGCTTCGATGGCGCCGAACACCAGGTATTGCGCCGCCTCCACCGTGCTCACCAGCATGATGCCGCGGTCGCGCAGCACCGTTCTCAGGCTGGACCAGAAATGCGGCAATTCCAGCTTCGCCGTCGGCTTCGGATCGCGGTCTTTAAGCAGCAGGCCCGCCCCCAGCGCCAGCACGCCGGCGATCGCGCAGGCGATGTACACCGCGCCGAAGCTCGCCAGCGAGATCAGCGTGCCGCCGAGGAAGGGCGCGATGGAGCGGCCGACGATGGTGACCGAGGAATAGGTGGAGAGCCGCGCTGCGCG
>JBGSZD010000078.1:0-1784 GCA_041750575.1 Thiobacillus sp.
CTGCAAAACAGGCAGGATTGCTGGCTGCCGTGCTGGCTGCGTGTGCCTATGCGGTGCTGGCCGGGTTTCAGGTGCCGGCGCAGCGCACACTGTTCATGTTGATCGCGCTGGCACTGGCATTCTGGGGACGGCGCGAGCCGCGCCCTTTCTCGGCCTTGGCGTGGGCCTTGTTCGCCGTGTTGCTGATCGATCCGTGGGCGGTGTTGTCAGCCGGTTTCTGGCTGTCGTTCGGCGCCATGGCGGCCATTTTGTGGGTGACGTTCGGGCGCGTGGCGCTGCCGGACAAACTGCGCGGGTGGGCAATGGTGCAGGGCGCGGTGACCCTGGCGCTGGCGCCTGCGCTTCTGCTGCTGTTCCAGCAGGTCTCGCTGATCTCGCCGCTCGCCAATGCCGTTGCCATTCCGGTCGTCAGCTGGCTGGTCACGCCGCTGGCCTTACTGGGGGTGATTGTGCCGTCGTTGTGGCATGCGGCGGCGTGGTTGATGGCCGGTTTGGGGCACGGCCTGGCATGGACCAGCGAATTATCCTGGGCGGTGGCGGCACGTCCCGCCCCGGAGGGGTGGGCGACATGGCTGGCGGTGATCGGTACCCTGTGGCTATTGCTGCCGCGCGGATTTCCGTTGCGGATTCTGGGCATCTTGCTGTGGCTGCCGCTCGCGTTTCCGCTTCGCGCGAGCGTGATGCCCGATACCTTCCAGGCTGACGTGATCGATGTCGGGCAGGGCACCGCCATCCTGATTCGAACCGCCAGCCATGCGCTGCTCTATGACACCGGTGCGGCGTTTGCCGACAGCGATGCGGGCGAACGCATCGTCGTGCCGTATTTGCGTGCATCGGGCATCGCCGAATTGTCCGGCGTGATCGTCTCGCACGACGACAACGACCACAGCGGCGGTTTGCTGTCGGTGCTTCGCGACATCCCGACAGGCTGGCTGCTGCACGGTCTGCCTGTGGCGAGCCCACTGCTGGCGGCAGCGCCATCGCCGCGCCGCTGCCATCGCGGTCAGCGCTGGCGGTGGGATGGCGTGAACTTCGAAGTCCTCAACCCGCCGGCAAAGTCTTATGCCGAATCGACCCGTCGCGACAACGACTATAGCTGCGTACTGAAAGTGAGTCGGGGCGATGGCAGCTTGCTGATTACCGGCGATGCCGAGCGGCGCGGCGAGCTCGAACTGCTGGAGTCCGGTGCCGATGTGTCGGCCACGGTGCTGGTGGCTGGCCACCACGGCAGTCGCACATCATCCATGTCCGAATTCATCGAGCAAGTGCGGCCGCGCATTGGCGTGTTCACCATGGGCTACCGCAACCGCTTCGGCCATCCGCATCCGCAGGTGGTAGCGCGATTCCGCGAACAGGAGGCTCGTATCCTGCGCAGCGATACAGGTGGCCTGATTCGCTTGTCGTTTGGCGAAGCCGGGGTGGTGGCCTCAGAATATCGTCCATCCCACCGCCGTTACTGGCACGCACCCACTCCATGAACGAAATTGTCCGCCCCCGCTGCTTTGACGCCGCCGATCTGGATTCGGCGCGGCAGGCACTGGCGCGTGTATTGCCGGTGGCGGAAAACGATTTGCCTTGGCGCGCACTGGCCTATGCACATGAGCGTTTGGGCGGCAGCGCGGTTTTTTCTCACAGCGTAGGCTCCGCGCTGATCGTCGCCGAGTTGCGTCTGGGCGCGGATGCGGTGGCCGCAGCCTTGCTGCATGCCTGCCTGGGTGACGCACCCGATTTCGATACCGCTTTTGGCGCGGCGGCGAAGCTGGCGCGCGGGGTGGCGGCGATGG
>JBGSZD010000079.1:0-7427 GCA_041750575.1 Thiobacillus sp.
GGTGGCCGGACGACTTGCTGCCGGTGACCTGCAGGGTCAGGTAGCGAAGCGCGTCGGCGGCCAGCAGGGTCTGGTAGATCGCGGCTTCGCTGGCCGGGTTGGGCAGCGCGGGGACGCTGGGCCCAAGGAGCGGTACCGCGCCCAGACGGTCGATTTCCGGAAAACCGTCGGCGAAATACTGGATGCCCTCGCAGAAGGCGGGCAGGGTTTCGGGCTGGGTTTGCATGATGGCGCTCATCGCGACTCCTTTCATAATGCGAAATGTTTTCGCGTAATGTGAAATATTTGAGTGTATTGAAACAGCAAAGCGCCGAAAATTTCACATTGCGTGATAAATTTTCACCCTATGAAAAATCAAAGCTCATCCATCCAGGTGCTCGACCGCGCCATGGCGCTGGTCAACCTGCTTGCCCGCGCACCCGGGCCGGTGACGCTGTCCCGGCTCGCGGCCGAAGCAGAACTTCACACCGCCAGCGCGCACCGCATCCTTGGTGCACTCATCGCGCACGGACTGGTCGAGAAAACCGGCGCGGGCGAATACGATCTGGGCGTGCGCTGGCTGGAAGTGGGTAATCGCTTGCGCGCCCGGCTCAATATCCGTCAGGTAGCGATGCCGCACATGCAGAAGCTGGCCGAAGCGACCGGCGAAACCGTCAATCTCATCGTGCGGCGCGGCGACGAGGCGGTGTATATCGAGCGTGTCAGCGGCGGCCAGACCATGATCCAGGTCGTGCAGGTGGTCGGCGCACACGCGCCGCTGCACGTCACCGCCGTCGGCAAGATATTTCTCGCCGAAGACACCGCGAGCGGCGTGATGGGCTACGTGCAGCGCACTGGCCTGCCGGCTTACACGTCCAACACGCTCGTCACCCCGGAGGCGCTCGCCGCCGAACTCAAGGTGATCCGACGCGACCGCCTCGCGCATGACCGTGAGGAGGCCGAGCTGGGGGTGGCGTGCATTGGCGCGCCGATCAGGGACGCGGACGGTAAACTCGTCGCCGGGCTGTCGATTTCGGCGCCAGCCGACCGCCACAAGCCGGGTTGGGTCGAGGCGCTGCGCAGCGCCTCGAACCGCATCGGCGAAGCCTTGGGCTATGAAGTGGCCGGCTGAGTTTATTGGAGACGCCGTATCAGCGTGCGAACGTCGCCGCGCAGTGCCTCGATGGCGGCGGTGATGCGCTGCGCAGCGGCCTCGTCCCGTTGCAGGGCTTCCCAGTCCTGTTCCCACGCAAGCTGCAAATCGCGCGTCCGGGCCTGCACCTGCGCGGGCATCACGATACCGAGGTCGCGCAGATACAGCACCTTGCCCCAGCCCTTGATGGGATTGCCTGCCTCCGCATTGCCGTCGTAATGCGCGAAATCCACCACGCTTTGCAGTTCTTCGGTCGTACGCAGCATGGCGAAGGCCGCTTCGCGCAGGGTGCGGTTGTCTTCCGTTACCTCGTGGCGCCAGGCCGAATAGCCGAGGGTAGACAGCGCCACCAACAGGCTGACGAGCGCGACCAGATTGGCACGGAGTTGTTGACGGACAGTGGCCATGGCAGTCTGCACTGTAGAGTCCGCGTGCCGGCCCTGCAAGCGGCCGGTTGATCGCCCCCTTGCTTCGACCGCACTTGTTTGGCACTGTGGCGGCCATGATCCAGCCGCCCATCGTCTCCGCCAGCCGCTATCAGATCGCCGCCTGGCTGATGATGGCGGCCGGCCTTCTGATTACCCTGCAACTCCACCTGTTGCCCACCCTGCTGGCGGGTTTGCTGGTGGTGCAGCTGGTGCATTTGCTGGCGCCGCGTTTCGTCATTGGGCGGCTCGACCACGTCTGGTCCAAGGTGCTGGTGGTCACGCTGATCACGCTGATCGTGCTGGGTGTGCTGGGCGGCTTCACTGCCGGCGTGATCCTGTATCTGCGCACAGAAGGCGGCCTGGCCGGTCTACTGACCAAGATGGCGGAAATCATCGAGAACTCGCGCGCGCTGCTGCCGGCGTGGGCGGCGGCCTGGCTGCCGCAGGGCGACGGATCGGTCATCCGTGCCGGGCTGGTGGAATGGCTGCGCACCCATGCGCTGGACCTGCGCAAATTCGGCGGCGACGCCGGTCGCGCCCTGTTGCACCTCATCATCGGTCTCATCATCGGCAGCTTCATTGCGCTGCGCGAAGCGCGCCCGCACCAGACGCTGGCGCCGCTGGCGCAAGCCTTGTGCGAGCGCGTGCATCGCCTGGGCGACGCCTTCCGCCGCGTGGTATTCGCACAGGTGCGGATTTCGGCACTGAACGCACTGCTCACCGGCATCTACCTCATGATCGTGCTGCCCTCTTTTGGCGTGCACCTGCCGTTCACCAAAACCATGATCATCGTCACTTTCCTGGTCGGACTGCTGCCGGTGCTGGGCAATCTCATTTCCAATACCGTCATCGTCGTCATTTCGCTGTCGCACTCGCTGCACGCCGCCGCCGGCTCGCTGGCCTTCCTGGTCGTCATTCACAAGCTCGAATATTTCGTGAATGCCCGTATCATCGGCGGTCAGATCCAGGCGCGCGCGTGGGAACTGCTGATCGCCATGCTGGTGATGGAAGCGGCCTTCGGCCTGCAGGGCGTCATCGCCGCGCCGATCGTGTATGCCTATATCAAGAAAGAACTGTCCGACCGGGAGCTCATTTAATGTCGAACGACACAGAATCACTCGTCCTCACCGCCAGCGGCGAAGACAAAATCGGCCTGGTGGAAGGCTTCACCCGCCGCATCGGCGAATCCGGCTGCAACATCGAAGAATCGCGCATGGCCGTGCTGGGCGGCCGTTTTGCACTGCTGATGCGGGTGACCGGCAGCTGGGATGCGCTGGCCAAGCTGGAAGCGCGCCTGCCTGCCGTCGGCGAGGAACTGGGCCTGTCTCTCATCCAGCAGCGCACGCGCGCCACCCGCCCTGACAAACCGTTGATTCCCTACACCGTCGAAGTCGCCGCGCTCGATCAACCCGGGATCGTCAACAGCTTGGCCAATTTCTTCGCGCGTCTGCACATCAACATCGAGGCGCTCGACACCGAAACCTATCCCGCACCGCATACCGGCGCGCCGATGTTCGCCGTCCACATGACGCTCGGCATCCCCGCCGACGCCCACATCGCCACGCTGCGCGGCGATTTTCTCGATTATTGCGACGACCAGAACCTCGACGCAACCTTCGAACCGGTGCGCGGCTGACCCGGATTCACCCCGTTCACTTACTGCTGGAATTTGTCATGATGCGTTCCCTTGCCCTCGGTACCGCTCTTGTCGCGTTGAACTTGCCGGCCCATGCGGGGCTGTACGCCGACGACCTGTCGCGCTGTCTCGTCGACAAAACCACCGTGGCCGACAAAAGCGCTTTGGTGCGCTGGGTCGTTGCCACCACCACCCTGCATCCCGCGGTGCAATCGCTCGCCACGGTGAGCGCGGCGGAACGCACCCGCGCCAACCGGGATACCGGGCGCCTGTTCGACCGGTTGCTGACCGAGTCCTGCCGTGAGCAAACCCGGCTGGCGATGAAGTACGAAGGCGCGGGTGCGCTGCAGACCGGGTTTCAAACGCTGGGCCAGGTCGCCATGGCCGAATTGTTCGCCGACCCCAGCGTGGCCAAGGGGCTGGGTGAACTCGACAAGCAGATCGACGCCAGGAAGCTCAAGCAGGTGCTCGAGGCCACCGACTGAGCTTGCGGAACTTTGCTGCCCCAGTGCGGCTCATTCCGGCTTGAATTGTAAGGATCACGCCATGCCCAGCCTGCTTATCATCGCCCACGGCAGTCGCCGTGCGGCTTCCAACGACGAAGTGCGTGCGCTTGCCGATGCCGTGCGTGTGCAGCAAGGCCAGTCTTACGATCACGTCGAAGCCGCATTTCTGGAACTGGCTGAACCCAGCATCCTGGACGGACTGGCGACGCTAGCCGCGCGGGGCGCGACCGACATCGTCGCGTTTCCTTATTTCCTGGCGGCGGGCACGCATGTCGCGCACGACATTCCCGACGCCATCGCCGAATTCGCTGCCAGCCATGGGGGTGTAATGGTCAGGGTGACGCCGCATCTCGGCGCTTCGGCCGCGCTGCCCGCGGCTATTCTCGGCATGGCGGTCTGAGCGCCGCGGTTTAAACGTCCTGACTCTCGGTGCTGCCGAGTTCGATGTAAAACATCGGCATCACTTCTTCGAGTGTCTGCGGCCGAGGCTGGCTGCGCACCAGCGCGGCTTCCACCCGCGCGGCCTGCAACGCTGCGCGGTCGATCACCTCGGGATACAGCCGGCAATGCTTTTCGATCGATTCGGCCTGCTGGCAGGCGGCGGTTTCCAGCGCACGGCGGGTGGCCGTGTCCAGATGCGGCAGCAACAGCATCCACGGTGCCTGCCAGGCGTGATAGTCGTGCACCAGTCGGGTATGCGCGGCATCCATGCCGGCGGTGGCGATGAACAGCGGCGGGAAGGCGTCCGCCTCCAGTACGCGTCCGCGCAGGGCGTCGCCGCCTTTCAGCGTATGCAGTCCCAGTCCGGCGCCATCATCCGAGCGGCGAAACCATTGCGCCACGCCGCTGACGAGGCTGTTCACATAACGCGTGAGATATACCCCGGCGGATTCGGGCAGGTCGGCGATGGCGGCGCTTTTGAATTGTTCCTGTGCGGCCATGCCGGCGCGCCAGTCGAGCGGAGGCTTGGTGTCGGTCTCGCTGTCAGCGCGCACGCTGTGCAACAGCGCCAGCGGCTGGTCATCGCGATCGAGCAGCCAGAGTTCGAACGAGTCGAGGAATTTGAACGGTACCTCGCGATGCACCTCGAGCAGGTGCTCGTACACCACCGCCCCCATGTGCTCCAGCCGCTTGAAGTCGTCCGACGGGTACAACGGCCCGCGCTTGAGGCCCTTCTCAACCGACCAGTGGCCGTAGCGGATGTCGGAAATCTGCGCGCGCTTGCCGGCACGCCCGAGGCCGTCGAGCAACGCGTCGTTGGCCACGTAGATATCCCACTCGATGCCGTCGGTCGTCACTGCCTCGGCCGATTGGTAGCGAATGGTATGCGTCACCCCGCGAAACGGGTTGAGCAGGCGCTGGGCGTAGCATTCGATCTGCATGAATCCGAACTTTACAACAGCTGCGGGTGCTTTCGAATCAGGGCTGGATTTTGCCGGCCGTGCTCATCCAGGCAAACATCGACGCGCGCATCGCTTCTTCCACCGACATGTCTATCGGCTGCACCCAGGCGCGCGGAACGAACACCGTGTAACCGCCGATCATGTAACCCATTGGCAGGTAAACCGCCACACGATCACCCTGCAGGAAGCCGGCCGGAAGGTCGTCGACGCGCTGGCGCGTGACCAGCCCCACCACTTCAAGATCCTGCCCCGGCATTTTGAGGATCACTACCGTTTGTTGGGTACCCTGTTTGCGCTGGGGCGAAAAATAATCGGCAAATTCCTTGAGCGAAGAATAAATGCTCTTCACCACCGGCAGATTGGTAAAGGGCAGTTCCACCAGCGACAGCAGCTTGCCGGCGACAGGCTGCGACACTAGGAAGCCGAGCAGGAAAATGCCGATGATGCCCAGCAGCAAGCCCATACCCGGCACGTAGAATTCGCCAATGAACGGTCGTATCAATCGCATGGCCAGCGTTTCGCTCCAGCTCAGGAAGACGTAGAACATATAGACGGTCAGTCCGAGGGGCAACGCGGTGATCAGGCCGCGAAAGAAATATTGGTAGAGGTACCTGGTCAAAGCTGAATCCCGTTTGTGGGCATCAACATTGATGCCGAATCATAAGCATAGCAGTGCAACGTCGCCGGAATGGGCCCCTGCTCGAGCATTAAATTGCCACCGTAAAAAATGTTGTGGCGTGGGCTTCAGGCCTGCGCGGTCGCGCCGATTCCTCTGTCGATACCTGTCATCGTTAGGGAGCGCAGTGTGCTGAATCGTCTTGCAGGAATGTGGTCGGGCAACCGCGAAAGCGCTGCCGCGCAGGCGCATCGCGCCGTGATGGCCGAGCCGGAGGCGGCGCCCCTCGCCGAGCCTGCGCAGGAAGCAAAATCCCAATCGGTCCTGCGCCGCGAGGCCATGCTGGGGCGCGACCAGAAGGTGGCGGGTTATACCTTCATGCTGCGCCACGCGCCGGACGGCCAGCGCGATCCGGATCTGCCCGACGTGCAGCGTCTCCGCGACGAAACCCTGCTGGGCAACCTGCAGCGCCTGGATATCGCGCGCCTGCTGGGACAGCGGCTGGCATTCGTACCGATTTCCGCGGCCATGCTGAATCACGCACTGATCGAAGACTGGCCCGCCGGCATGGTGTGGCTGCTGAAATTCGACGCCCAGACGCAGGCCGACGATCCGCTGCGCGCGCGGCTGGCCGAATTGAGGACGCGCGGCTTCGCGTTCGCGCTGCAGGTCGATGCGGTGTTGCACCCGGATCGGCACGCGCTGCTGCAATATGCGGATTATGTGTGGATGGACGTCAGCGGCGAGGACATTCCCGCCATCACCGCGCAAATGGCCGCCCTCTCCAAACTGGCCACGGGCAAGCGTTTCGTGGCGACCGGCGTGCAAACGCTGGAAGCGTTCCACATGTGCCACAAGCTGCAATTCGCCTTTTTCATGGGGCCGTTCATCACCCGCCGCGAAAACCTCGACTGCAAGGTCGTCGGGCCGTCGCGCGCCAAGGTGCTGGATCTGATGAACCGGGTGCGCACCGGCGCCGAGCGCCCGAACTGGCGGCGCAGTTCCGCCTCGATCCGGTGTTGTCGGTGCGGCTGCTACGCTACGTCAATTCGCCCGGCATGGGGCTGATGAACAAGATCGGCGGCATCGAGCAGGCGCTGATGGTGATGGGCCAGGACAAGCTGTATCGCTGGCTGACGCTGATTCTGTTTACCGGCGGCCAGGTCCAGGAGCTCGATCAGGCCGTGCTGGAAAACGCACTGGTACGCGGCCGTGTCGCCGAGCAACTCGCCGGTCGCGCGCTGTTCGCCAAGGCACGCGATGAAATTTTCGTCGCCGGCCTGTTTTCGCTGCTCGATGTGGTGATGCACATGCCGATGGAGCTGGTGCTGAAACAGGTCAGCCTGCCGGCCGACATCACCGACGCCATCGTGTCGCAGCGCGGGCCGTACGCGGCCTACCTGGCGCTCGCCATCGCCTGCGAGCAGGACGACCAGAGTAGCATCGAAGCCCTAGCCGCGCAGATCGGCCGCGAAGTGGCCGACATCAACGCCTTGCATATGGATGCCCTGCTGTGGGCGCAGCAACTGAGCGACGTGTGATCAGGGCCTGGCCGCTTCCGCGATAATGGCGGCATGACCGCCTCCGTCTGGTTCGTCTACATCGTCCGCTGCGCCGACCACACGCTCTATACCGGCATCACCACCGACGTCGAACGCCGGCTCGCCGAACATAACGGCGAGAGCGGGCTGGGCGCGCGCTACACC
>JBGSZD010000080.1:0-1623 GCA_041750575.1 Thiobacillus sp.
AGGCACTGTGGCTGTGGCTGCGCGGCGACGAGCCTGGCGACCTGCTGCTGCGTGGCCATGCCTTGCAGGCGCTGATCGCACCCGCTTTCACCTTGGCGCAGGCGGTCGTAAGCTTCCGTCATCAGGATTTTCGCGATCTGACCGGTTACATCGACGGCACGGAAAATCCTGAAGACGAGGCCGCCGTCGAGGCCGCTGTTGCGCAGGGGCAGGGCGCGGGTATCGATGGCTCCAGCTTTGCTGCCGTGCAGCAGTGGCTGCATGATTTTCCCAAATTCAACGCCATGCCGCGCAGCGAACAGGACAATTCCATTGGGCGCCGCCGCGACGATAACGAGGAACTAGAGGACGCGCCCGAGTCGGCGCACGTCAAGCGCACCGCGCAGGAGGATTTCGACCCCGAAGCCTTTGTGGTGCGCCGCTCGATGCCGTGGGTGGCGGGCGCCGACGCAGGATTTTTATTTCTTGCCTTTGGCAAGTCGTTCGACGCGTTCGAGGCGCAGTTGCGCCGCATGACCGGGCATGACGACGGCTCACCGACGCGCTGTTCAGCTTCACCCGGCCGCTGACCGGCGGGTATTACTGGTGTCCACCGGTAGTGGGCGGCGCGATCGATCTTTCCGCGTTGGGATAAACATGGCGCCGCAGCCTGAGCCGACATCCGAAAGCGAGGTGCCCGAAGACGAACCGCTGCGCGTGCCCTGGTGGCGCAACTGGAAAGTGATGTTGCCGCTGTGGCTCGCCATCGGCGGGCTGGCGTGGCTGGGACTGCACTACAACGTCGATCGTAGTGTGATCGCCGGCAGCGTGGTGGCGGTGGGCCTGCTTTCCAACGCCTTCGCCTGGCTGCTGGGCATCGTCGCGCTGGTGCCGATCGTTGGACCCATTATCGTCAAGGTGCTGTCGATCGGCTTCATTTGGTTGCTCAACGCAGTGGGCTATCTGGTGTCCTACATCGCCATCCGCCGCGGTTACTCCAAGGATGTCCTGACCTATCGCGGCCTGACTGTGGCGATCATCATTGGCATCGTGGTTGGCTTCGTGCTGGGCAAGCTGATTTAAGCCACCGCCAGAATGTCGCGTGCCAGTTTCTCCAGGCCGCTTGTCGATAAATCTTCCACGTGAAAAGTCTGGTCGGTCGGCGTCGCTGCGTAGTTGTTCGACAGCGACCTGAGATAGGTCGGGTCGTAATGTTGCGTCAGCAACGTGGTGACCAGTTCAGGCCAGGCCTGTTGCTCGACCAGGGTTTGCCACGCCGCGATGGTCTCGTGGCCGCGCAGTGACGTCAGATAGCCGAGCTGGCGGTTGATGGTTTCCGGGTCGGCCAGAAAATGCGCGTAGTCTTCGGTGAGCAGCCGGACGCGTGCGGCCAGCGATACTTCGAGCCAAATACAGGGGCTGGCGCGCATGGCGGTGATGAGGGCGTCGGGTACGCGCAGAGCGCCGATTTTCTTGCTTTCGGACTCCACGAACACGGGGCGGGCGGGGTCGAAGCGGGTGAGCGCGGACCAGATGGCGCTCTCGAAGCTTTTTTGCGTCGGTTGCGGCTGATCGGGGAGCGCGCCGAGCAGCGAGCCGCGGTGTGCGGCCAGGGCTTCGAGATCGAGCACTTGCGCGCCCAGG
>JBGSZD010000081.1:0-1961 GCA_041750575.1 Thiobacillus sp.
CAGGTCGGCGCGGCGGGTGCGCAGCGCCGGGCCTTCCTCCTCAGCGCGCCCACGGGTCAGTTCGACCAGGCCGAGCTGGATGTCGTCGAGGCTCAGTTCATCGTGCGCGCGATTGTAGAAATGCTCGATCGCCTGCCCGGCCTTTTCGGCCTGCGCCACATCGCCGCTGAAACGGAAACTGGACCCGCGGCGGCCGATGGTGACGTCGAACGCCGCCTCGATCTGGCGCAGGTTCTCGTCCATCGGGCCGCACAAGTTGGCCAGCCGCCGGTTGTCTTCCGGGGCCAGTCGCAATTCAACGCTATCGGTTTTCAAACAGGGACGCTCTCGGTGATGACCACTTCGCCGCGCAAGCTGTGCGGCAGGGCCTGGGTGACGGTGACGTCGACGAAGCGGCCGATCAGGCGCGGCTGGCCGGCGAAGTTGACGATGCGGTTATTGTCGGTGCGGCCGGCGAGTTCTTCGGCATTCTTTTTGGCGTGGCCTTCGACCAGCACGCGCTGCACGGCGCCGACCATGGCCTGATTCACTTGCTGCGCCTGCGCCTCGATCTGCGCCTGCAGTTTCATCAGCCGCTGGGTTTTCAGTTCAGCCGTCACGTCGTCGGGGTAGTCGGATGCCGGGGTGCCGGGGCGCTTGCTGTAAATAAAGGAGAAGCTGGCGTCGAAATCGAGATCGACGATCAGTTTCATGGTCGCCTCAAAATCGGCCTCGGTCTCGCCGGGAAAACCGACGATGAAATCCGACGACAGGCAGAGGTCGGGCCGTTGTTCGCGCAGCTTGCGGATGATGGATTTGAATTCCAGCACGGTGTGCCCGCGCTTCATCGCCGCCAGGATGCGGTCGGAACCGGACTGCACCGGTAGATGCAGATGCGACACCAGCTTCGGCAGCTTGCCGTAGCACTCGATCAACCGCTGCGTCATTTCGCGCGGGTGGCTGGTGGTGTACCGGATTCGTTCAATGCCGGGAACCTCGTGCACCATTTCCAGCAGGAAGGCGAAGTCGGCGGTGCCGCCCTCTTCCAGCGCGCCCTGGTAGGCGTTGACGTTCTGCCCCAAGAGCGTGACTTCCTTCACGCCGTGTTCCGCCAGCCGCGATACTTCGGCGATGACGTCGTCAAACGGGCGCGATACCTCCTCGCCACGCGTGTACGGCACGACGCAGAAGGTGCAGTATTTGGAGCAGCCTTCCATGATCGACACGAAAGCCGAGGCACCTTCGACGCGCGCAAGCGGCAGGTGGTCGAATTTCTCGATTTCGGGAAAGCTAATATCAACCTGAGCGCGGCCGGTCGCGCGCTTTTTCGCGATCAGTTCGGGCAGGCGGTGCAGGGTCTGCGGGCCGAACACCACGTCGACGAAGGGCGCGCGCGACACGATGGCCGCGCCTTCCTGCGAGGCCACGCAACCGCCGACGCCAATGATGAGATTGGGATTGAGCTGCTTGAGATGGCGCACCCGGCCAAGGTCGTGGAACACCTTTTCCTGCGCCTTTTCGCGCACCGAGCAGGTATTGAACAGGATGACGTCGGCGTCTTCCGGTGTGGTGGTTTTGACCAGACCTTCGGACGCGCCGAGCACGTCGGCCATCTTGTCCGAGTCGTACTCGTTCATCTGACAGCCGAAGGTTTTGATGTAGATCTTTTTCATGGGGTGCCGGGACAGTGAATAGACTGGGGGCAAGGATTTCATCGCTGCCTTTGAAAAACCGGCAACGAAAAGGAAACTGGTGGTGATGAGTGGACTTGAACCACCGACCCCCGGATTATGAATCCGATGCTCTAACCGACTGAGCTACATCACCTTGGGGATTGCATTCCCGGCTCAAGGACCGCCGAAAAGGCGCGCATTTTAGCTGACGCGGGCCCGTGCTGTCAAAGCGCCCTGCCCGCCTGCCGCTTACTGCGGACGCAGCTTGGCCAGTTCGTCGAGCAGGCTGATCAGCAGTTCGCGCCCGAG
>JBGSZD010000082.1:0-3850 GCA_041750575.1 Thiobacillus sp.
AGCAGGCGACGCGACGGGCGCCGGTTCCGCGACAGGCGCTTCGGCCACGGCGGGGGCTTGTTCGGATTGTCCGCATGCCGCCAGCGAAGCTGCTGCCAGCGCGATCAGGAAAAGAGTGGGTTTCATGGCGATCTCCTAAGATGGGCTCGATCTCGATCTCGATCTCGATCTCGATACGGCAGGCAATCCGCCGTGCCAAGGGCGATTTACAGCTTGCCGCCTGCTTCGACGACCAGGTAGCCGACGGCGTTGGCCAGATCGGATTCGGGCAGATCGGCGTTGCCGCCCTTGGCCGGCATGCCGCGGATGCCTTTCAGCGCGTGATCGTAAAGCGTGGCGTAACCCTGGCTCACGCGGGTGCTCCAGGCCGCCTTGTCGCCCAGTTTGGGCGCGCCGGCCACACCGGACGCATGGCAGGAAGCGCAATGGGCTTCGTATGCCACTTTACCTTGGGCCGGATCGGGTTTGGCGTTGCTCGCGGCTGCTGCAGGGGCTGCGGCTTCAGGCACTTTGAAATTGGCGCCGGCCGAGTTGGCCATGTAGGCCACCGCGCGCGCCACTTCCACATCCGACAGATCGCCGTCGCCGCCGCGCGCGGGCATCTGGCGGATGCCCTCGATCGCATGCTTCACCAGCGTGTCGAAACCTTGGCCGATGCGCGATCCCCAGTCGCCTTTGTTGTTGAACTTAGGGGCGCTCAGCGCACCGGCGGCGTGGCACGAAGTACACACGGCGTCATAGACTTCCTGGCCGGATTTTTCGACCTTGGGCGCGTTGGCGTCGAGCGCGACCAGCTGCGCGACAGGCTTGATCCGGTCGAGCGTGGCTTTCTGGGCGGCTTCGCTGGAGGCGTCGGGCTTGTGGTTATCCTGAATGCCGAGCACCAGTTGGACGATCAGAAAAATCGCCAGAAGCGGAGCGAACAAACCAGCTAGTAGAGAGATGATGACTTCCTGCGGGGTGGCTTGAGTCATTTTGGCGTTCGGATCGGCCATGAACATTATCCTTGGGGCTGACGTCGTAAAGCGCCGATTATACCCATTGGGTTCAAGTACCCAAAGGGTACGAGGACCTCTTCGAGGTACCCATTGGGTACCCGTCCCCAAGGGTACAAGGACCGCTTCGAAGTAAGGAAAGCGACCCGGCGGCAAACGGCGGCGCGCCTGGCGGATAGACGCCAGGCGGCAAAACGACTATTCTTTGCGGCCCCAGGCGCCCGTAGCTCAGCTGGATAGAGTACTGCCCTCCGAAGGCAGGGGTCGCGCGTTCGAATCGCGCCGGACGCACCAGTTTCAATAGTCCGATCAAGGGCACGGTCGGCTGCAGTCCCTTGTCCCGCAGGGGTTTAATCGCTGCATCGCGGGTTTAAACTTCGGGCTGGAGTCACTACGAGCATTTCAACCATCATGGCCATCCCCACCCCTACCGACATCAAACTGCACCAGGCTTCGCACAAGCTGGAAATCGCCTTCACCGACGGCGCGCGTTTCGAGATGCCGTTCGAGTTCCTGCGTGTGTATTCGCCCTCCGCCGAGGTTCGCGGCCATGGCCCCGGCCAGGAAGTGCTGCAAGTCGGCAAACGCGAAGTGCTGATCAATGCCGCTGAACCCGTGGGTTTGTACGGCATCAATTTCACTTTCTCAGACGGCCACGACACCGGGATTTATTCCTGGGAGTACCTGCATGACCTCGGCATGAATCAGGCCGCGCTGTGGGATGAATACCTGCGCCGCATGGAGGCCGCCGGCGCATCGCGCGATCCCGGCATCGCCAAAATGTTCGAGCAGCGCCCCAAGGGCAAGTAAGTTTCCGCCGTGCGCGTGCGTCCGCTTCTGCCCAACGCGCCCTTCGGGGCGCGTTTTGTTTGCGCGCGCCGCACATGACACGGGTCGCCGCTATTTCGGCTGCCATTGGCGCGGCCACCGGCGAGCCTTTCGTCGCGGACGCGCTGCGCCCCATCGGCGGCGGCGACATCAATCAGGCTTTCAGCGTCGGCAACGGCGCGCGCCGCTACTTCGTCAAGGCGAATTGCGCCGAACGGCTGCCGATGTTCGAGGCTGAGGCCGATGCGCTACGCGCGCTTGCCGCTACCCACAGCGTGCGCGTGCCGAAGCCGGTGTGTTCTGGCACGGCGGCGGGGCAGGCGTTTCTGGTACTGGAGTATCTGGATCTGCGCGATAGCGGCGATGCGGCGCGGCTGGGCGAGCAACTCGCTACGCTGCATCGCATGCCACTGACCGAACCCGATCAAGCGCGCTTCGGCTGGGCTTGCGACAACTGGATCGGTAGTACGCCACAGCCCAATGGCTGGCAGGAGGACTGGATCGCGTTCTGGCACGATCGGCGGCTGGGATATCAATTGGCGTTGGCGGCGGAGAACGGCTACGGCGGGGCGCTGCAGCGCAACGGCGAATCGCTGCGCGCCCACCTCGACGCTTTATTCGATGGCTATACGCCGCTTCCTTCGCTGCTGCACGGCGATCTGTGGGGCGGAAACCACGGCTATCTCGCTGACGGGGAGCCTGTGATATTCGATCCGGCCGTGTACGTCGGCGACCGCGAATGCGATCTCGCGATGAGCGAGCTATTCGGTGGGTTCGCGCCAGCGTTTCATGCGGCCTACCGCGAAGCCTGGCCGCTCGACGCTGGCTATGCGGTGCGCAAAACGCTCTACAATCTTTACCACATCCTCAACCACGCCAACCTGTTCGGCGGCGGCTACGCGGCGCAGGCCGCGCGCATGACCGCGCAGTTGCTGGCGCAGATTCGATAGGTTTGCCATGTTGCAGCGTCTGCTCGTCCTTCTTTTTGTCCTCGGGGTGACCGCCTGTTCCAGCCTGCCGTTCAATGCGCTGGCGCCGAAAGTGAGCGTGGCCGATGTCGACATCAAGAGCCTCGGCCTGTTCGAGCAGCGTTTCGACGTGGGCCTGCGGGTGAGCAACCCGAACGATTTCGATCTGAAAATCGAGGCGCTGGATTTCGAGCTGGAGGTGAACGGGCGGCCCTTTGCCAAGGGCCTGGGGCGTACGACGACGCTGATTCCGGCGGTATCCAGCACGGTGCTGCGGGTCGACGCGACCATGCCGTCGACCAACCTGATCCGGCAGATCAAGACCCTGCCGCCGGAAACACTGAAGGAAGGCGTGCCGTATCGCATCAAGGGGCGCGTCAAGACCGACAAATCGTCCGACTGGCTGCCGTTCGATCATTCCGGTGTGTACGGCGGCGAGCAAAAGCCCAAGGGCAAGACGATCTGACGGTTTATTCGCAACGCATACCGTCTTTCACCCACGCCTCGACATCGCGTTTCCATTCGGCGTAGCCCCCGGGAACCGCCGGTTTCGGCCCACCCGGTGTCATGCCGGATTCCAGTGCCCAGCGGATGCGGCCATCGACCAGCAGGTGCTGGACCAGCTTGCTGCCGTCAGGGTCGAAGCCCATGCGCGCCTTGATCAGGCGGCAGGTCGCGGATGCCGGGAAGTCGGTGTAATCCATGTTGTTCGGCGCCATCCACTCGGTGTTCGGCGGCAGACCGATGACATCGGGCCGATGGCACTGGATGCACAGATAGCGGCTGCGGTGCGAGCTGAAGCTGCGTCCCTGGTGCTGGGGGCTATTGAACTGGTGGCAGGACAAGCAGCGTTCGTGGTGAAACTTGGCGTGCAGGCTGTCGCCAAAGGTCACCGGCGCCGCTGCAAGCGGACCCCCGGCGGCAACCAGCAGCATAATCATCAGCAGCGTTCGCATCATCCGGCCGCCAGGGAGCGCAGAGTTGGTACCGCCAGGCCGAACGAGTTGGCGTGCTGCAGGGCGCGCGCCAGCCGTGCCGGAGCCGAGCGCCCGGTGCAGC
>JBGSZD010000083.1:0-3782 GCA_041750575.1 Thiobacillus sp.
AGCGGGCGCGGGGGCGTCGACTTAGCCACCCTCGACCTGAATCGTCCAGGCGTGGTCGGCATCCGCGCTTCGGCTGGTGAGCTGCACCCGCGCGATGGCCGCAATCGACGCCAGCGCCTCGCCGCGAAATCCCAGGCTTGCCACTTGTTCCAGATCGGCCAGGCTGGCGATCTTGCTGGTGGCGTGGCGAGTCAGGGCGAGCAGCAGCTCATCGCGCGCAATGCCGCTGCCGTTGTCGCTCACTTTGATCCGCTTGATGCCGCCCTGCTCCAGTTCGATCTGGATGTCGGTCGCGCCGGCGTCGAGGCTGTTTTCGAGGATTTCTTTCAGCGCCGCGGCAGGACGCTCGACCACCTCGCCAGCAGCGATCTGTGAAATCAGCACATCGGGCAATACGCGGATGCTCACGATCAGCCTGCGTAGCTTACGCCGCGCCGTGCGGCCATGGCCCGGCCCAGACGCTCAATCGCAGCGGTGTCGAGCGCCTGCCGTGCCAGCGGCAGTACGTGCGCGTTTTCGAATTCGAGATGGGCGCGATTGAATGCAACGAAACGCCGAGTGAGCGCCGCATCGAGCGTGGCATTCTCCCCTGTTCCGATCTGCGCAAGTTGCACACGCAGACGCCGCCACAGTTGTGCGAGTTCGTCGTGTTCCAGCGTCAGCGTCTCAACCAGGTCGCAAGCGCCCGGCACATTCGCCTGCTCCAGCAGCGGAAACAGATTGCGCTCTTCGTCGTCGTGGTGATGCACGGCAGCAGTATCGAAATACGCCAACACGGCGCGTGCAGCCTGTTGTGCCTGCGCGTCGGCGCCGTGGTTGGGCAGATGCGCCAGCAGTTTGTCCAGCGTGTCGCATTGTTTGGCGATACGGCCATGGCAGGCTTCCAGCACATCCAGCGGCCGGTCGAAGCCCGGGGCCGCCGCGCCCAGCAGGCTGGTGGTCATGGATGCACCGCCATCACGGATTGCGGGTCAGGCGCGAAGGCGCGGTCAGCGGATGCTTGTCGAAGTAGGCCTTGATGCCATCGACAATGGCATCCACCAGCTTGTCCTGATAGTCCGGGTCGTTGAGACGCTTTTCTTCTTCCGGATTGGAGATGAACGCGGTCTCGACCAGGATCGAAGGAATATCCGGCGCCTTCAGCACCGCGAAGCCCGCCTGCTCGACATAGGATTTGTGCAACTTGTTGACGCCGCCGATTTCCTTCAGCACCGCGTGCCCCAGCTTCAGGCTGTCGTTGATGGTGGCGGTTTGCGACAGGTCGATCAGGGTGCGCTTGAGGAAGGGATCCTTGACGTCGATGTTGATGCCGCCGACCAGATCGGCCTCGTTCTCTTTTTTCGCCAGCCAGCGTGCCGCAGCCGAGGTGGCGCCGTTCTCCGACAACGCGAACACTGAAGAACCGCGCGCATGCGGCTTGATGAACGCATCGGCGTGAATCGACAAAAACAGATCGGCTTTCAGCGCGCGCGCCTTCACCACGCGTTGCACGAGCGGCACAAAATAATCGCTGTCGCGGATCAGCACGCCGCGCATGTTTTCCTGCGCATCGAGTTTCTGCTTGAGCTTTTTCGCCAGCGCCAGCGTGATGTCCTTCTCACGCGAGCCGTTGGCACCGCTGGCGCCGGGGTCCTCGCCGCCATGGCCGGCATCGATTGCCACGGTGATCAGCCGGGCATATTGCGGCGTACCCGGTTTGGCGGGCTTGGATGGCTGCGCGACAGCAGGCTGCGTGGGCGCAGCCGGCAAGGTGGCCGTGGCTGGCTGCGCGGGATACAAGTCCACCACCAGTCGGTGGCCGTATTGGCTCAATGGCGGCAACAGGAACATCGAAGGCTTGATCGCGGTTTTGAGGTCGAGCACCAGGCGCATCACGCCGGGCCGATTCATGCCCACGCGTATCGAACCGATATAGGGATCATCAGGCGTCAGCTGGGCCGCCAGTGAGTCGAGAGCCGTACTGGGCTCCACGCCTTCGAGGTCGATCACCAGCCGGTCCGGATTCGCCAACGTAAAAAACTTGTACGCGACCGGCTGCGTCGCCTCCAGCGTGATCCGCGTGTAGTCGGGCGACGGCCACAGTCGGGTGGCGGTCAATTGCAGCGCCTGGGCCCAGCCCGACGCCAGCAAACCGCATAGCAGAAATAATCTCAACAAGGCGTGCAACATGTCTCCAGATAATGTGCGCCGCGCGGGCTTCTCGCCTCGCACTCGATCTCGCGCGCGTCGTCCGCAATCGCCAGCCGGATGATCACGTCCGGCGCCGGCAACCAGCCGGCGGCCTTTTCCGGCCATTCGATCACGCTCACCGCCTGGCCGCTCACATCGCGAAACCCGGCGTCCAGCCATTCGCGCGGATCGTGCAAACGATACAGGTCGAAATGATACAGCTCAAATGCAGGCAGGCTATAGGTTTCGGCCAGCGTGTAGGTCGGACTTTTTACCCGTCCCGCATGTCCCAGCGCCCGCAGCAGCCCGCGCACCAGCGTCGTCTTGCCCGCGCCCAGATCGCCTTCGAGGTAGAGCGTCATGCCTGCTTTCAGTTCCCGCGCCAATTGCGCGCCGTACGCCAGCGTCGCGGCCTCGTCGGCCAGATGGCAACGGCAGCGCACGGTATCATCGGTGTCATGCATGAGCAGGCCTTGAATAAAACTGAGTTAAGCCGACTGGCGCAACAAATCAAGCATTGGGGGCGCGAGCTCGGCTTTGCCGAGCTGGGTATCGCCGACGGCGACTTGAGCGCGGCCGAGGCAGGCTTGCAGGCGTGGCTGGATCGGGGGTTTCATGGCGAGATGGATTATATGGCGGCGCACGGCGTGAAGCGCAGCCGGCCGGCCGAACTGGTGCCCGGCACGATTCGAATCATCAGCGCGCGGCTGGATTATTTTCCGCCGGTGTCCGCCGACCCGCATGCGGTGCTGGCCGACGCCAACGCCGCCTACCTCTCCCGCTACGCGCTGGGACGCGACTATCACAAGGTGCTGCGCAACCGCCTGCAAAGCCTGGCGGAAAAAATCAGCGCGGAAGTCGGCACGCATCATTTCCGCGTCTTCACCGACAGCGCACCAGTGCTGGAAGTCGAACTCGCCGCGAAATCCGGGCTGGGCTGGCGCGGCAAGCACACCTTGCTGTTGAGCCGGCAGCACGGCTCCTGGTTCTTTCTCGGCGAAATCTATACCGATCTGCCGCTGCCGGTGGACACCTCCGAAGCCAATCACTGCGGCACCTGCCAAGCCTGCCTCGACGTCTGCCCCACCCAAGCCATCGTCGCGCCCTACTCGCTCGACGCGCGGCGCTGTATTTCGTATCTCACCATCGAACTCAAGGGCAACATTCCCCTTGAGTTGCGTCCGTTGCTGGGCAACCGCATTTATGGCTGCGACGACTGCCAGCTGGTGTGTCCGTGGAACCGCTTTGCGCAGACCGCCGCATTGCCTGATTTTGAAGTGAGGAACGGCCTCGACAGCGCGCGTCTGGTTGACCTGTTCGCCTGGAGCGAAACGGATTTCAACGACCGGTTGGCAGGCTCACCGATCCGCCGCATCGGGCATGAACGCTGGCTGCGCAATATCGCCGTCGCACTGGGCAACGCGCCGCCCTCGCCCGAAATTGAATCCGCACTCGGCGCGCGCCTGGATCATCCGTCCGAGATGGTGCGCGAGCACGTCGCGTGGGCACTGGAACGCCAGAAAGGACGTTAAGCCGCCCGCAATTCCTGCCGCGCGTGGCGAATCACCGACGCACCCGAACTCAGCGCCAACCCTGCCAGCACCAGCGCCACC
>JBGSZD010000084.1:0-2660 GCA_041750575.1 Thiobacillus sp.
CGGCCACGGCGCCGATCACGGCACCCAATCAGACCGCCAATGCTGCTGCGGCTACCACGCCCAACACCAGTACGCGCAAGGATGCCACCGTCAACTATGAAATCGACAAGACCATCCAGTACGTTCAGCAGGGCGGCGGCGGCTTGAAGCGCCTGTCCGTCGCCGTCGTCGTCAATCATCGGAAATCCGTCGACAAGGCCGGCAAGGTCAGCAGCAAGCCGCTCTCCGCCGCCGAAATGGCCCAGATCACCAATCTGGTCAAGGAGGCCATGGGCTACAACCAGCAACGCGGCGACACGCTCAACGTGGTGAACAGCCCCTTCGCCAGCCCTGAGATGGAAAAAATTCCCGAGACGCCGATCTGGAAACAGCCGGAAAACGTCCAGCTCGCCAAGGACACCGGCAAATATCTGTTGATGGGCGTAGCGTTGCTGCTGCTGTATCTGCGCATGCTGAAACCCATGCTGAAAAAGCTGTCCGAAGCCGCAGCCCTGCCCGCACCCGGACAGCTGGGCGCGGACGGTCAGGCGCAACTGGCCGGCGGCGGAGTGCTGGCGCTGACGAACGGCAATCGCAACCATCAGGACAATCTGACCCGCGCACAGCAACTCGCCAAGGATGATCCGCGCGTGGTCGCCAACATCGTGAAAACGTGGGTGAGCGAATGAGCGACAACAACGGCGTGACCAAAGGCGCAATCCTGATGCTCGCACTCGGCGAGGAAGGCGCCGCCGAAGTGATGAAATACCTGAGCCCGCGCGAAGTGCAGAAGCTGGGCGAGGCGATGACCAGCATGAAGGCGATCCAGCAGGAACAAGTGGAAACCGTACTGGCCGATTTCAGCAACATTGCCTACCAGAATTCCTCGCTGGGGCTGGACTCCGACGATTACATCCGCAGCGTGCTCAACAAGGCTCTGGGTGAAGACAAGGCGTCCTCGCTGCTCA
The DNA here is from genome assembly GCA_041750575.1 of Thiobacillus sp. GTDB lineage: Bacteria > Pseudomonadota > Gammaproteobacteria > Burkholderiales > Thiobacillaceae > Thiobacillus. The sequence continues at coordinate 948 of JBGSZD010000084.1, forward strand.
ACCGCATCCTCGGCGGCGGCGGCGACGCCAGCGGCATCGAAAGCCTGAAATGGATGGACGCCGAATCGGTGGCCGATCTCATCCGCAACGAACACCCGCAAACCCTTGCCACCATCCTCGTCCACCTCGAAAGCGACCAGGCCTGCGAGGTGTTGACCCACTTCGGCGAGCGCCTGCGCAACGACGTGCTGCTGCGCATCGCCACGCTGAACGGCGTGCAGCCGACGGCGCTGAACGAGTTGAACGACGTGCTGGCCAAGCTGCTGTCCGGCGGTAGCGCGATGAAAAAGCAGAGCATGGGCGGCACCCGCGTCGCGGCGGACATCCTCAACTACATGAGCGGCGACAACGAAACCTCCGCCATGGAACACCTGAAGAGCTACGACCCCGACATGGCGCAGAAGATCATGGACGAGATGTTCGTATTCGAGAACGTCCTCGAGATCGAGGATCGCGGCATCCAGCTGTTGCTGCGCGAAGTGCAGTCCGATTCGCTCATCATCGCCCTCAAGGGCGCGAACGAAGAGCTGCGCGAGAAGATATTCAAGAACATGTCGCAGCGTGCCGCCGAGATGATGCGCGAAGATCTGGAGTCCAAAGGCCCGGTGCGGCTGTCGGAAGTCGAAGCGCAACAGCGCGAGATTCTGACCGTCATCCGCCGCCTGGCCGACGAAGGCCAGATCACGCTGGGTGCGAAGGGAGAAGAAGCGTATGTCTAATTCCGCGAGCGCAGTCATCCACAAGGAGGGCCAGGCTGGATTCCAGCCCTGGGAGATGGCGAGCTTCGACTCGGTGCCGCATGCCGCCGGCATGACGAACGCCAAGGTTGTCCTGCCGACCATCGAGCAGATCAGCGGAATCGAGGAACAGGCCCGCCAGGAAGGCTACGCAGCCGGTCATGCCGAAGGCCTCGCCGCCGGTCGCGAGCAGGCCGATCAGGAAGCTGCCCGCTTGCACACACTGGCCGATGTCTTCGCCGGCGAATTGCGTCAAGCCGATGAAACGATCTCGCAACAGGTTCTCGATCTATCGCTCGATCTCGCCCGCGCGGTGCTGAAATCGGCGCTGACGATCCGCCCCGAACTGGTGATTCCGGTAATCCGGGAAGCCGTGCGTTATCTGCCCGTCATGCACCAGCCCGCGCTGCTGTTTCTCAATCCCGCCGACGCCGTGCTGATACGGGAACGCATCGGCGACGAACTGACGAAAATGGGCTGGCAGCTCACCGAAGACGCCGCGCTGGAACCCGGCGGCTGCCGCATCGAAACCGCCAACAACCAGATCGATGCCTCGATGCCCACCCGCTGGCAGCGCCTGGCCGCCGCGCTGGGCAAGCAATCGGACTGGCTCGTCGACTGATGAATGCGCATCCCCACAGCGAACGCTGGCAGGCCTACCTGCGGGACTGCCGCGAACTGCTGTCGATTGCCGAAACCATGCATATTTCCGGCCGCGTCACCCGCGTCGCTGGCCTGGTGATGGAGGCGGTGGGTCTGAAGCTGCCGGTCGGCAGCGCCTGCACCGTGCCGCTGCCGAATGGCTCGAAGCTGGAAGCCGAAGTGGTCGGCTTCGCCGGCGACCATTTGTATCTCATGCCGCAAAGCGACGTCGAGGGCATCGTGCCCGGCGCACGCGTGTTTCCAGTCGAAGTCATCCCTACCCTGCCCCGCCTCGGCCAGGTCAATCATCCACGCCGCCGCCCCAGCGACCGTA
>JBGSZD010000085.1:0-2368 GCA_041750575.1 Thiobacillus sp.
GTTGCCGAGCATGTCGTAGAGCCCCCAGGCATTGGCTTGGCGCGTCGCCACCGGATGCGGCACGTCGCCCGAGTTGCCGAGATACCAGGCATGGGCGCCCAAGGCCTCGCGCGCGAAAGGTCGGTTGCCGTCGCTACCCGCACGCGCGGCATACTCCCACTCGGCTTCGGTGGGCAGACGATAACGCATGGTTTTTTCGCTGCGGTTGAGCGCGGCGATAAAGCGCTTCGCGTCGTGCCAGGTGACAGACACCACCGGCAGGCTTTTCCAGTCCGTTCGCTTCCAGTAGGCATTGGGACCCGGGCGCGTTTTCATCAGGGCGAACCACTGTCCTTGAGTCACTTCGGTACGCGACAGCTCGAAACCGCGTGTCATTCGCACCCGGTGCGCGGGGCGTTCGTCCTCGATCAAACCGGCATCGCCGTCCGGAAGTTCGAACACTGCCGTTTCAAAATCGCCCGCGCCCATGACAAACTCCCCCGCCGGAATGGATGCGAATGTCATACCGAGGGGACTGCCCGCCGCAGCGCAAACCTGCGTACCAAGCAGCAAGACAACGGCCAGGGCAGCTTTCATGCCGCCAGCGCTACGGCAAACACCGGCGCGGGATCCCAGAAGCCCGCGACCTGCGAAAAGCGTCCGTCGATCCCGCTGGCAAAGGCGACCATGCCGTCGGTATGTGCAGTGCGTCCATTTGTGCCGCGGGTGGCGAGATTGAATTCCGCCACGGCGAACGGACCGTGCACATGAATCGCGACGATCTCGAATCGAACGGTTTCGAATAAAGCGGCAATGCCGTTGAACAACTCGCCCAGGGACGCGCGCCCTACCACCGGCGGGGTGTGTGCCGGCCCGCCCAGGATGGCATCGTCGGCGAACAGCACCAGCCAGGCCGTGCTGTCCTTGCGCTCGAATGCGGAGAAATAGTCTTTTATGCGCATTTCGATAGTCATGTTCGTGCTCCTTTAAAACTTCGAAAATCAATCAGCTCCACCCCCAGCCGCCTCGCCATACCTATCGCGCCGTCCCTCATCACCGCATGGTGGTTCCAGGCGAACAACGGAGACAGGATGGGCGACAGCCAGCGCATCCAGGCTTTGTGCGGAAACACCTGCCAGACGTAGCGCACGCGTGCACCGACCGGGATTGCCATGATTTCCCAGCGCCCCATGCCAGCCAGATCGCCGCTCGCTTCTACCACCAGCAGATGCGGTTTTTCCGCCGCACGGGTGGTGAAGTCGATGACGAACCCGTACGGCAGGCGGCTTGTCCACCAAGTACAGCGTACCGCACCCTCATCGTCGGCTCCACCGGTTGCGATGAGTTTCACCCGGCGGATTTCCGGCCACCATTGCGGCCAGGCTTCGGGCTGGTCGAGCACGTTCCACACCGCTTCAGGTGGTGCGGCCAGATGCCATTCGCTGACCAGATGAAAATTCATGGTGTTACCTGGCGACGATATCGCCCTTCATCGAAGCGAGTGCGGTAAGCAGCTCGTTCTTTTCCTGCTCGGGTACCTTGAACTTGTTCAACGACTTCACCAGATCATCGACCAGGGCGTTGACATGCGCGTCGGTGACGCCCATGCCGGCATGGGCCGCTTTCATACTGCGCCCTTCATATTTGCAATGGCCGCCGGTGGCTTCGCAAATCTGGTTGACCAGCATGATGTTCAGGCGCGGGATATCAGTATTGGCGAAAAATCCGTTGATGCGGCCGTCCGCCGCCACATTGCCGATGAAATCGTCTACCACGGCCTGGATCGCGGGCTTGCCGCCCAGGCGGTCATAAAGCGATTTCTCCGGTGCGCTCCGCATGCCCGAGCAGGCGGCGAGCACGGCGACGAGTGACAGTACGGAAAAGGTGCGGACAAGGGCAAGATTCGTGTTCATGATTGGTCTCCAGTGGGCCGGGATGAGTCCCGCATCCATTACGCTCGACACGCGCTTTCGGATGCATGCATCCAGTTCGCGATGACCTGCGTATAGATCGAAGCAGTCGATACAATGGGCCATCCGACATGAATCCACCCTTAAACCTGTACGCCACCCGCGCGCTGGCCGGGGCCAAGCAGATGGAATCCGCCACTTCCGAAGATTTGCAATGCGCAGTGCTTATCCAGTTGATCCAGCGCATGTCGCAGGGCGACGAAGCTGCGCTCGCGCACTTCTACGGCCTCACGCTATCGCGCGTGTACGCGCTGGCGCTGCGCATCGCCGGCCGCCGCGATCTGGCGGAGGAAGTGTGCGTCGAAACCTACTGGCAAGCCTGGCGCGAGGCCGTCCGCTACGATGCACAACGCGGCCAACCGATGGCCTGGCTGATGGTGATGGCACGCAGCCGCACGCTGGATGCGCTGCGGCGGCTG
>JBGSZD010000086.1:0-2152 GCA_041750575.1 Thiobacillus sp.
GCACGGCTGCCGCGGCCTGCGCACCGGCCACCACCAGACGCACGGTTTCGTCGCTGGCGTCGCGGCCCTGGACCTTGGCGCGCAGGATGAACATGGAAAGCCGCTTCAGCACGCTGGCGAGAATGTCGCCGGCGAGCTGCAGGCAATAATCCTCGCCCTGCCGCCACATCAGGAAATTGCCGAGCAGGCGCCCCTTGGGACTACAGTAGCCGTTCCACTGCGCGACGTCGGCGTGCAGGTTGCGGACGTCGTTGGTAAGCTGGCCCTGCAGGAAGGTGGCGGTTTCGTCGCCACGAAATGCGACGACGCCGAGTTGCGACAGATCCGCCATCACGGTGCGGTCCGCCGCCGCTGAACGCTCGGCGGCTGGGTCGCCGTAATGCAGTACGGTTGTGTTTTCGATCACCGCGCTTTGGGTGAGCAGAAAGGTTTTCCAGGATTCGATCACGATGCGGTCCAGTCAAGAAATGGGTGCCAGTCAGCACAAAAGTGTACACGGTGATACACGAGATTGAACTCAAATCCTCGCGCCTGATGGGGGTGTTGCTCGCGGGCATGCTGGTGCTGGCGCTGGTCGCCGTTTATCTCGCGGCTTTGCCCGGCAGCCTGCGACTCGCTCTGGGGCTTGCCGCTGTCGGATTGACGGCATGGGGCTGGCGACGCGGGTCGGTGGCGGCCACGCTGCGCATCACCGCTGATGGCCGTCTGCAATTCCTGGATGAACAAGCGGAATGGCGCGATGCCGAGGTGCTGGGCGACAGTTTTGTCTCGACCGTGCTGATCGTATTGCGCTACCGGATGCCGGGCGCCAGATTGGATACGCTGATTTTGTTGCCCGACAGCGCCTCTGCCGACGACTTGCGCCGTCTCAGGGGGTCGCTTCGCTGGACACGCCGCATACGCTTGGACACAGTGTCCCCGGACGCGGATTGAGCACGGTGTTGCCGGCGATCGGTAGCGTCTCGGGATAGTCCCGGGAGTAGTGCAGACCACGGCTTTCCTGCCGCAGCTGGGCCGAGCGGATGATCAGGTCGGCGCTTTGCACCAGATTGCGCAGCTCGATCAGGTCGTTGCTGACGCGAAAATTACGGTAGAACTCGTCGATTTCGGCACGCAGCAGGCGGATCCGGTGTGCCGCGCGGGCGAGCCGCTTGTTGGTGCGCACGATGCCGACATAGTCCCACATGAAGCGGCGCAGTTCGTCCCAGTTGTGCGAGATCACCACTTCCTCGTCCGGGTCGGTCACGCGCGAGGCATCCCACAGCGGCAGGTTGAGTGCCGGCGCGGGCGGCGTGGCCAGAATGTCCGCAGCAGCGGCATGGCCGAACACCAGACATTCGAGCAACGAATTCGAGGCCAGCCGGTTGGCACCGTGCAGTCCGGTAAAGGTGACTTCGCCGACGGCGTGCAGATTGCATAGATCAGTGCGTGCGTGCATGTCGGTGACGACGCCGCCGCAGGTGTAGTGCGCAGCCGGCACTACCGGGATTGGCTGGCGCGTGATGTCGATGCCGAGTTCGAGGCAGCGGCGGTAAATCGTCGGGAAATGCTCGCGCACGAAGTCGGCTGGCTTGTGGCTGATGTCGAGGTAGACGCAGTCCAGACCGCGTTTCTTCATCTCGAAGTCGATCGCGCGCGCTACCACGTCGCGCGGCGCGAGTTCGGCGCGTTCGTCGTGGAACTGCATGAAGCGGCTGCCGTCGGGCAGCAGCAGATGACCGCCCTCGCCGCGCACGGCTTCGGTGATGAGGAAGGATTTGGCGTGCGGGTGATACAGGCAGGTCGGGTGGAACTGCACGAATTCGAGATTGGCGACGCGGCAGCCAGCACGCCACGCCATCGCGATGCCATCGCCGGTCGCCGTGTCGGGATTGGTCGTGTAAAGGTAGACCTTGCCGGCGCCGCCGGTGGCCAGCACGGTATGGCCGGCGGCAAAGGTTTCGACCTCGCCGGTGCCCTTGTTCAGCGCGTAGGCGCCGTGGATTTGCCGTTCCTGCCCGCCCGCCCGCTTGCCGGAGATGAAGTCGATGGCGACGTGCTGCTCGAAGGTGTCGATATTGGGATGCGCCCGCACCTTGTCGAGCAGGCTGGTCTGTACCGCGTGGCCGGTGGCGTCGGCCGCGTGCACCACGCGGCGCTTGGAATGGCCGCC
>JBGSZD010000087.1:0-2635 GCA_041750575.1 Thiobacillus sp.
GGTCAAGTCCGTGGTCTACAACGATCTGGTCGGCTCGTCGTTCGCGTCGCTGCCCGCCTGGGTGGCCAACTGGGCGGCGGTGGATCCGACCCTGATGAAGATCGCCGATCTCAACAAGGACGGTCTGGTGCAGCTCGCCGAGATGACCATCGGCGGCGACCTCATCGTGCTGGCGACGCCGGAAATCGCCGGCCTGCCCTACGTGATCTCGGGCATGGTGGCGGCGGGCGGTCTGGCCGCTGCGCTGTCGACCGCCGACGGTCTGCTGCTGACCATCGCCAACGCGTTGTCGCACGACGTTTACTACAAGATGATCGATCCGAAAGCGTCCACCGTGCGCCGCCTGGCCATTTCCAAGGGCCTGCTGCTGGTAGTCGCCTTGCTGGCCGCGTACACCGCTTCGCTGAAACCGGGCGACATCCTGTTCCTGGTCGGCGCCGCGTTCTCGCTGGCCGCCTCGGCGTTCTTCCCGGCGCTGGTACTCGGCGTGTTCTGGAAGCGCGCCAACCACCTCGGCGCGGTTCTCGGCATGCTGGCCGGCCTGATCGTGTGCATGTACTACATGGTCATCACCTACGACTTCTTCGGCGGCGTCGCGGCCAACGAATGGTTTGCGATAAAGCCGATCGCCGCAGGCGTGTTCGGTATGCCGGCCGGTTTCCTCGGGGTCATCATCGGCTCGATGCTCTCCAAGGCGCCGTCCAAGGAAATCCAGGAACTGGTGGACCATGTGCGCTATCCGAATCTGGAAGGCGACATCGACACCCGCGCAGCCTGATTGCCTCGCGTAGCCTGATTGCTGTACCCGTGCGCCTGCGGGCGCACAACAAAAAAGCCAGCCGCAAGGCTGGCTTTTTTACGCCTTCAAAAATCTGATTCAACCAAGCCGGTGCGCGAAATCGCTGCGTCCGGCATCGCGGATCAGCCGCTGCGCGGTCTGCGGATCGTGCGTCAGCGTGTGCTCGATCACCGCCGCCACCTTGTCCGGTTCATTGCAGTGCTGCCACGCCATGCCCAACGCATACCAGGCCAAGCCATTCATCGGCTGCAGTCTGCCGGCTTCGGTCAGCGCTGCTGCCGCGTCCGCATGGCGGCCATGCCGCGCATGCAGCATGCCCAGTCCGTACCAGGCGCGATCATTATTGGGATCGAGGGTGGTGGCGCGCAGGAAGGCTGCGAGCGCTGCGTCGTCCATGCCGCCCTTGTCGCGCACATACGCCAGATTGAACCAGGCGTGGGCATCGTCCGGCGCAACCTCGACCGCGCGTCGCAGCCACTGCTCCGCCTCGGCCCAGTGTTCCCGCTGCGCCTCCAGCCAGCCGAGCGTCACCAGCGTGCCAACATGGGTCGGATCGGCCCGATGGCTGTCGCGATACGCAGCCAGCGCCCGCTCAGGTTGGCGCAGCATGGTAAAGAACGCGCCCCGCAGACCATGCCGCATCCGGTCGAAATTCGTCATGCGATTCCTGCTCGGTAAAGTCAGCGCGCATTGTCGCGGCCAGGCGGCAAGCTGACAAGCTGCGATAAAATCGCGGGCTTCGACACACAGGCCTCACCCCATGCCGCTCGACATCCTGCTGGTTTCCGTTTTACGCACCCTCGTCGAAGTCGCCGGCTTTGCCTTGCTCGGCCAGGGCGCACTGGCCGTGCTGGCCGGCAAATACCGCGAGCAAAACGCTTTCTACCGCATATTGCGCATCGTCACCGGCCCCGTCGTGCGCGCCGTGCGTTTCATCACGCCGCGCTTTGTCATCGACGCCCATATTCCGATGCTGACCTTCTTCCTGCTGTTCTGGCTGTGGATCGTGCTGGCACTCGTCAAGCGCCATCTGTGCGGCCTGCATGGGCTGACGTGCTGAGTCTTCGCTTCGCGCTTTACCTTGACGCAGTAAACGCAATCCGGTTAAATAGCGCCCTCTTTTGGCCAGTTAGCTCAGTTGGTAGAGCAGCGGATTGAAAATCCGCGTGTCCTTGGTTCGATTCCGAGACTGGCCACCAGAATTCATAACGGCCCACAGCAATGTGGGCCGTTTTCATTTACTGCCGGGCTACGATCGCTTGCGTTAGCTCCGCCAGTGCTTGCGCCTGTGCTTCGCAGGCCTGTCGAGTTGAAGGGTCGAGCGCGCTGAGCCAGACGTTCGGCAAGGCTGCCTGTCCGTACAGTGCGCCGGCCAGCATGCCGGCGATGGCACCGGTGGTGTCGGCATCGCCGCCGCGATTGACTACGTTGATCAGGCATTCCCTGAAATCCGCGGTACCGAAGAGAGCCTGGAATACCGCATGCAGGGTTTCGACCACATAGCCACTCGGATTGCTGCGCGGCATCGTGTTGCGAAACTCGAACTCGGGGTGATGTGCGATCAGGGGAATGGCACGCTGCTGAAGCAACCGTTCCCTGCCCGCCCCGCACAAGGCATCCTGCACCATCAGGGCCAGGCATTCGGTCGCAGCGTCGGACAGCGCGTTATTGTGAGTGACATGGGCCTGGGCGCGACAGGCTGCGCGCACCTCCGCCTCGGTTTGTCCCAGCGTGGCCAGCGCAACCGGCAGCACGCGCATGGCTGCGCCGTTGCCGGCGTCGTGTTCACTCGGTACGGTTTCCGGGATGCCGGTCGTGCGGAAGTGCAACAGCCCG
>JBGSZD010000088.1:0-1527 GCA_041750575.1 Thiobacillus sp.
GATGCCGCCGCGCGCGGCGAGAGTGGCATAGTGCCGGGTCTTGGCCTGGTGCAGCCTGGCCACCATATCGTCGAAACCGGCTGGCTTCCTATAGTCCGGGCGATACTGGTCGATATAGTGCTTCATCCGCTCCTTGCCGCCGGTGACGGCGAGCAGTTTGCCGTAGAGGGGAACATCCCAATGCCAGTCGAGACCGGCGTCGGCAAAAGCCTGGTTGAAGGCGGGACGGTGACCGTCGCGTTCGGTGTCGGCCAGGGTGCCGTCCACGTCGAAGAGTAGGGCGTGTAATGTCATTGGGTTTGGGTTGCGGCGTAAGTTGGATTCTGTTATTTAATCGCGTTTGGGCTGGGCCCGGAACGCTCACTTTTCAAAGAGAACGAGATGGCTGAAACTTTGATGCGCTTTGAGCCTTACAAGGCCAAAAAGGGCGAGGAATACATGAACGCGAAACAGCTCGCGCATTTTCGCAAAATGCTCGAAGCCTGGAAAGCGGAATTGTCCCAGGACATCGATACCACCCTGCATTCCATGCAGGACGAACAGACCGTGTTCGCCGATCCCAACGATCGCGCGACGCAGGAGTCCGACATGGCGCTGGAGTTGCGCAACCGCGATCGCGAGCGCAAGCTGATCAAGAAGATCGGCGAAACCATTGCCAAGATCGATGGCGGCGATTACGGCTACTGTGAATCGTGTGGCGTTGAAATCGGTCTGGAGCGCATGCAGGCGCGCCCGACAGCGACGCTGTGCATCGATTGCAAGACGCTCGAGGAAATCCGCGAGCGCCAGATCGCCAAGTAAAAAAGTTGGCGAGTCAGATCGACCAATAACAGCTGCCGGCTCGAACCGGCTCATACGCGGAGACAGACATGCCCGACACTTCTGAATTTGATCGCTACTACGACGGGCTGCTCTATAGCGTGATGCGCTGGGATCAGCTGACGGCATTCTGGCAAAAAGTGGATGCGGAGGCGGGCTGGTATCTCTACGCGGTGGGTCAGGAGGCGCCGCGGGCGCCGTCGCCGACCGATAAGGTGCAACAGTTCATGCGCGAACTGGATGAACTGCTGCGGCGCGAGCATCACGAGGATTACTGCGCGATTGTGTATGCCGATAACCTGGATGCGCCCAACTTCATCAAGATTTACGACCCCAACCATCTGGGCAGTTCGTGCGGATCAAGCTCGACAAAATCCTCAGTTTTGCCGGGCTGGCTGATGAGCCGGATGCCGCCGCGCGAACTCGAAATGCGTGGCATCGTGACGGGCCAGCGTAAACGCTGGTGGCAGGCGTTCCTGGGCGAGCGGGTCTGACCGCGCTTGAGGAAGGAATATCCCAATAAAAACGCGCCAGTGAGGCGCGTTTTTATTGGGAACAATGCGCCGCGCTGGAGGGCGCGGCGTGGCCTATCAGCTGGCCTGTTCCTCGTCGCCGGTAGCCGGTGCCGGGGCCGGGGCCGGCGCATCCAGCAGCGCCTTCATCGACAGGCGCAGGCGGCCTTTCTCGTCGGCTTCCAGAATCTTCACC
>JBGSZD010000089.1:0-4507 GCA_041750575.1 Thiobacillus sp.
GCGGAGGCCGTGCTGACCAAACTGGAACAGCTCAAGCGCCAGGCCATCCCCGCCGACATCACGGTGGCGGTGACCCGCGACGACGGCGCGCGCGCCAACGACGCGGTCAACACCCTGGTCGAGCATCTCGGCATCGCCATCGGTTCGGTGGTGGTGATCCTGGTGTTCTTCCTCGGCTGGCGCGAAGCCGGCATCGTCACCCTGACGGTGCCGCTGATTCTGTTCGTGGTGCTGACCATCGGCCTGTTCGCCGGCCAGACCATCAACCGCATCACGCTGTTCGCGCTGATTCTGTCCTTGGGTCTGCTGGTGGACGCCGCCATCGTGGTGGTGGAAAACATCCACCGCCATCTGCATCACGGCATCGGCGACCGCGATTTCAAGGACGTGGTCATCCAGGCCACCAACGAAATCGGCAACCCCACCAACATCGCCACCATCGCGGTGATTCTGGCGTTCATCCCGATGGCGTTCGTCACCGGGATGATGGGCCCCTTCATGCTGCCGATCCCGTTCAACGTGCCAGTGGCCATGATCGCCTCGCTGCTGATCGCCTACATCGTGGTGCCGTGGGCAACCAACCTGTGGCTGCAGAAAAAAGCCGCGCTGAGCGAGCTCGCGCGCAAGGCGAGCCTGGAAGACGCCGGCGCACAGAAGACCGACCGGCTGCACCGCGCCTACGTCAAAACCATCACCCCGTTCATCGAGCATAGCGGCCGCCGCAACCTGATGTTCCTGGCGGTGCTGGGGCTGCTGGTGGTGGCCATGCTGATGCCCGCGTGGCAATTCATCCGGCCTTCGGGCATGAACGGGCCGCTGTCGGCGCTGGGCGTGGAACTGAAGATGCTGCCCAACGACAACACCAATACCTTCCTGGTGGAAATCGCCACCCCGGCCGGCACCACGCTGGAAGAAACCGACCGCGCCGCGCGCGCGGTGGGCGAGGTGCTGGCGCAGAACCGCTTCGTCACCGACTACCAGACCTTCCTCGGCATGACCGCGCCGATCGACTTCGCCGCCCTGGTGCGCGGCGACCTCATCAAGCGCGGCGACAACCTGGCGCAGATCCGCGTCAACCTGGTCGACAAGCATCATCGCTCGACCTCGTCGCACGAGATCGTGCAGGCGCTCAACGACACGCTGAAACCGCTGCGTCAGGCGTTCCCGCAGGCCCGCGTCAAGCTCTACGAAACCCCGCCCGGCCCGCCGGTGCAAGCGCAGGTGCTGGCCGAGCTGTACGGGCCCGACTACGAAAAACTGCGTAGCGCCTCGCCCGAGGTACGGCGCGCGTTTGACTCGGTCTACGGCATGATCAACACCGACGATTCGGTCACCGCCACCATGCAATCCTTCACGGTGCGCGTGGATCGCGAGAAGGCCGCGCTGTCGGGCGTCGTCGCCGGCCAGGTCGGCAAGCTTCTGCGCGACTATGTGTCGGGTCTGGCTATCGGCTCGGTGCATGTGGATTCCGCGCGCGACCCGGTCAACATCGTGGTGCGCCTGCCGCGCGCCGAGCGCCAGTCGCCCGAATCGCTGATGGCGATCCGCGTAACCAACATGATGGGCAGCCAGGTGCCGCTCGGCGCCATCGCCAAGGTGGAAACCGTGCCGTACGGCAAACCCATCTACGACCGCGACCAGCATCCCATGGTCATGGTCGGCGGCGAGATGATCACCTCCAGCCCGGTCTATGCCGTGCTGGCGCTGGACAAGATGCTGGACGGCCAGTTGCTGTCCAATGGCGTGCGTTTCAAGACCGGCAACCTCGGCTTCACCCAGGCGGACGCGGACGACGTCACCGACTACCACCTGCTGTGGGGCGGCGAAATGCGCCTGACGCTTGATGTGTTCCGCGACCTCGGCTCGGCCTTCATCATCGCCCTGGTGTTCATCTACCTGCTGCTGGTGGGCTACTACAAGTCCTTCATCATGCCGATGATCGTGATGGGTGCGATTCCGCTGACCCTGGTCGGCGTGTTCCCCGGCCACTGGGCCACCAGCCAGGCCTTCACCGCCACCTCGATGATCGGTGTCATCGCGCTCGCCGGCATCGTGGTGCGCAATTCGCTGCTGCTGATCGACTTCATCGTCGATTACCGCGCCCAGGGCTACGCCCTCAAGGAGGCGGTGATCGAGGCCGGCGCGGTGCGGCTGCGGCCCATCCTGCTGACCGCGCTTGCCATCATCCTGGGATCGGCGATCATGATCACCGACCCGGTGTTCGGCGGCCTGGCGGTATCGCTGATTTTCGGCACCTTCGCCTCCACCGCGCTCACCCTGATCGTGATTCCGCTGCTGTATTACATCTGGCAACAACGCAGCGCGGCCCAGGCTTGATAAAGCCCTGGGCGTGCTAATACTATTGGCTAACTTAAGCCGTTCGCCCTGAGTCTGTCGAAGGGCTGCCCTTCGACAGGCTCAGGGCGAACGGCCCGAAACGGGAAAGCCCAGGCCGAAGTCGTTTTGGACACCCCATTGTTCGTTATCTTCTGAGAGGAATTCATCATGACCGTTGAACGTCTTGTCCGCATCATCGCCGGTTTCTTCATCATGCTGTCGCTGGCGCTGGCCCACTTTTCCGGCAGCGTCGACATGACGCAGCTGTCCTGGCTGTGGTTCACCGCCTTCGTCGGCTTCAACCTGTTCCAGTCCGGCATCACGCGTTTCTGCCCGATGGACATGATGCTGAAAAAAGCCGGCGTCCCACAGGGCTGCGGCCTGTAAGCGGAGCGAATCCATGGACGTGCAATTCCTGCAGGAAAACTGGATGCTGGTGGCACTGGCGGTGGTATCGGGCGCCATGCTGGCCTGGAATTTCATCGGCGGCTCCCTCTCCGGCGTCGAGCAGGCCGACACGCTGAAAGCCACCCGCCTCTACAACGACGACGCGCTGGTGCTCGACGTGCGCGAGGACAAGGAGTTCGCCGCCGGCCACATCCCCAAGGCCAAACACATCCCGCTCGGCCAGCTGGCCGGCCGCCTCAAGGAAATCGACCCGTTCAAATCGAAGCCCGTGCTCGTCACCTGCCGCAGCGGCCAGCGTTCCGCGCGCGCCTGCGGCATGCTGAAAAAGGCTGGGTTCGAGACCGTGTACAACCAGGCCGGCGGCATCATCGCGTGGGAACGCGCCAACCTGCCCGTCACCCAGAAATAAGGAGCGCCGCATGGCCAAAGTCGTGATGTACTGCACCGCTGTCTGTCCCTACTGCGTCGCCGCCGAGCGCCTGCTCAAGAGCCGTGGCGTCACCGAGATCGAAAAAATCCGCATCGACCTCGACCCCGCCAAACAGGAAGAAATGATCGCCCGCACCGGCCGCCGCACCGTGCCGCAGGTGTTCATCGGCGACACCCACGTCGGCGGCTTCGACGACACCTCGGCGCTGGATACCGCCGGCAAACTGGTGCCCCTGCTGGCTAGCGCCTGAAATGCGCGCTTGAATTCCTGACGCGCCACCCCCACTTGAAGCAAAGATCATTCGCTTCAAGGAACCTCGATGGAACTCGCCTGCCCCCACTGCCTTGCCGTCAACCGCGTGCCGGACGACCGGCTGGCGGATGCGCCCAAATGCGGCAAATGCGGCGTGCCGTTGCTGCCCGGCAAACCAGTTGACCTCACCGCCGCCAGCTTCGACCGCTTTATCGCCAAGGCCGGCCTGCCGGTGCTGGTCGATTTCTGGGCCGACTGGTGCGGCCCCTGCAAGATGATGGCGCCGATCTTCCAGCAGGTGGCGGCCGAGATGGGCACGCGCGTGCGCTTCGCCAAGGTCGATACCGAAGCGCAGCCGCAGGTGTCGATGCGCCACCACATCAAGGGCATTCCCAGCCTGATCCTGTTCCGCAACGGCACCGAGGCCGCGCGCACCTCAGGCGCCATGGAAGCGCACGCCCTGAAACGCTGGCTGGCGTCACAGGGCGTTCACTGAAGGCCGTGTAAAATGCGCACCATCCCCGGAGCTTGAGGCTCCGGTTTTTATATTCAGGGAGACATCATGAGCGACGTACAACAACCCGTATTCAACATCGAAAAACTGTTCGTCAAGGACCTGTCGGTCGAAGTGCCCAACGCACCCGCCATCTTCCTCGACCGCGAAGCTCCGCAGATGGACGTCAATCTGTCGACCGAGAGCCGCGCGATGGGCGAGGACATGTACCACACCAGCATCACCGTCACCGTCACCGCCAAGATCGGCGACAAGACCATGTTCCTGGTCGAATGCACCCAGGCCGGCATTTTCCGCATCCAGAACGTGCCGCAAGATCAGCTGCCGATGGTGCTCGGCATCGGCTGCCCCAACATCGTCTTCCCGTATCTGCGCGAAACCGTGTCCGACGTCATCATCCGCGCCGGCTTCCCGCCGCTGATGCTGAACCCCGTCAACTTTGAAGCCCTGTTCCTGCAGCAACAGCAGGCGCAGCCGCAACAGGCCGCGCCCGCGCAAACGCATTGAACCCACGTCATCTCACCGCAGCGCTGCTGCTCGTGCTGGCCGCTCCGGCCAGCGCACTG
>JBGSZD010000090.1:0-1834 GCA_041750575.1 Thiobacillus sp.
CCAGAAACGTGGTGAAATACCCCGGTCCTTCGGTGGGCGAGTGGCGAAAAACCAGAACAGGAAGCATGATGTCTTTCAGGAAAAAAGCAGTCGCGATGATGATAGCCGCAGGGGGACTTTCCTGCACAGCCGCGTGGGCGACCAGCGTTTCGGTGGTCGGCCTCTTTAAGGGCAAGGCCATCGTCAGCATCGACGGCAGCAAGCCGCGCACGCTCAGTCTCGGGCAGACGATCCAGGGGGTGAGGCTTGTTGCCGCGGATTCCGATAGCGCCAGCTTCGACGTCGAGGGCAAGCGCCGGACCCTGGGCATGGGGCAGTCGTTTGCGGGCGGTGCGGCGATGGGCAGTCGGCCGACCGTTTCGCTCACCGCCGATGTGCGCGGCCATTTTGCGGCGACGGGGGCGCTCAATGGCTACCCGATGACCTTTCTGGTCGACACGGGCGCCACCGCCATCGCCATCAGCGCAGCCGAGGCCCGGCGCATCGGACTCGACTACCGGTCGGGTCAGGCTGTTGGCGTGGGAACGGCGGCGGGTGTGGTACCTGCGTGGCGGGTCACGTTCAATACGGTCAAGGTCGGCGGAATTTCCCTCAACCAGGTGGACGGCATGGTCGTGGAAAAGGGCTTGGACGTGCCATTGCTCGGGATGAGCTTTTTGAACCGGATGGAAATGAAACGCGATGGGCAGACGATGACTCTGATCCAACGCTATTGATTTCCTGACCGCGAAAGAAACAAGGCCTGCAATGCAGGCCTTGTTTCTTTCCCGGGTTTGGCTTGGGTCAGGCCGCTTTCCGCTTATCGCGCTCGATCAGCGCGTAAGCGGAATGATTGTGAATGGATTCGAAGTTCTCGGCTTCCACCACGTACGAATCGATCAGTGGTTCGGCATTCATCGCGGCAGCGACGTCGCGCACGATGTCCTCGACGAATTTCGGATTGTCGTAGGCGCGCTCGGTAACGTATTTCTCGTCGGGCCGCTTCAGCAGGCCGAACAGTTCGCACGAGGCCTGATCCTCGACCTTGCGCACCAGGTCCTCGATCCACAGGAAACCGTTGGTTTTCGCCGTGACGGTCACGTGCGAGCGCTGGTTGTGCGCGCCGTAGTCGGAGATCTTCTTCGAGCACGGGCACAGCGAGGTCACGGGAACCAGCACCTTGGTGGTGTGGGTGTACTCGCCGTTCTCGATCGCGCCGATGAAGGTGACTTCGTAATCGAGCAGGCTCTGCACGCCGGAGACGGGCGCGGCCTTGTTGACGAAGTAGGGGAAGGTCATTTCGATGTAGCCCGATTCGGCTTCCAGGCGCTCGACCATCTGGCGCAGCATGCCCTCGAAGTTCTCCACCGAAATCTCACGCTCGCGCGTGTTGAGGATTTCGATGAAGCGCGACATGTGCGTGCCCTTGAAATTGTGCTGCAGGAACACGTACATGTTGAAGGTGGCGATGGTGTGCTGGACGCCGTCGTTCTTGTCCGCGACCCGGATCGGGTGGCGGATGCTCTTGATGCCGACCTTGTTGATGGCGATTTGCCGCGTGTCGGCCGAGCTTTGCACGTCCGGCATGCAAACGGCGTTATCGCAAATCTGGTTCATGGCAGGCTCCTTGAATTATTGCAGTTTAGACTGAGTATAAACTGCCAGAATAGTTGAGTAAACTACTCGGGTAATAGGGTTATCCGCTGACGTACGGCCTGTTCGATTCCAACTGCGTCCAGCCCGCAGCTGGCCAGCATCCTGACGGGATCACCATGTTCGATGAAGGTGTCGGGCAAGCCCAGATGAAGGATCGGCACGTCCAGCCCAAGCTCGGCCAGCGCCTCGGCCACGCCCG
>JBGSZD010000091.1:0-9356 GCA_041750575.1 Thiobacillus sp.
CCGCCAGCCCGATCCCGATCTATGGTCTGGGCGGGCTGGAACACGACGACGTGGTCCTGGCGCAGTCGCACGGCGCCCACGGCGTGGCGCTACTGCGGGGGGCGTGGACATGAAACGGGTGCTGCGCCAAGACCGCCCGCAGGACGAGCACCCTGAAGGGCATAAACGTCTGGCGGTGTACCCCTTGCGAATGCTGGCGCCGTTGCTGGTGGCGGTCGCGCTGGTGGCGATTGCGGTAGCCGGCTACTGGCTGAAACGCCCGACTGAAGCCATCGCGGTGCCCTGCACCGATCCGCTCGCGGGCTGCACCTTCAACCACCGCGGCGCGCCGGCCAGCGTGCGTTTTTCCATCCAGCCAGTGCCGCTGGAAGCCTTCGGGCTCAACGTCAGCGCGCCCAACGCCGTCAGGGTCAGCGCGGAGTTCCAGATGGTCGGCATGGACATGGGTTTCAACCGCTACGACCTGCGGCCTGCCGGCAACGGAACGTTCGCCGCGCGCATCACGTTGCCGGTTTGTGTCAGCGGACGGCACGACTGGGTGCTATACGTAGAAGCTGATGGTCAACGTTACGCGCTGCCCTTCAGCACCCAGTGAATTCTGCCGTTCATGGATTCGTCACAATGCAGCGCCTATAATCGCCCGTGAATTATTGAAAAGGTTAAGACAATGCCAACAGAACACACCTATAAACAGTTTGACGCCGAGCTGGAAGCCGTGCGCGCCAGCGTGCTGAAAATGGGTGGTCTGGTCGAAGAGCAAATCACCAACGCTGTCGAATCGCTGATCAAGGGCGACATGGATCTGGCAGACAAGGTGGATGCCAACGACCATAACGTCAATGCGCTGGAAGTGGCCATCGATGAAGACTGCACCCACATCATCGCGCGCCGCCAGCCGACCGCATCCGACCTGCGCATGGTGATGATGGTGGTGAAGACGATTACCGACCTGGAGCGCATCGGCGACGAAGCCGCGAAGATCGCGCGCATGGCCAAGCTGATCCACAAGTCCGAACGCATCAGCGTGCCGCGTTTCAACGAAGTGAAATACATGGCCGATCTGGTGCTCGATATGCTGCGCAAGGCACTCGACGGCTTCGCCCGCCTGGATGCCACCAAGGCGGTGGAAATCGCGCGCCAGGACCAGTCGGTAGACGAGGAATTCCGCCTCAACCTGCGCCACCTCATCACCTTCATGATGGAAGACCCGCGCACGATTTCAGTCTTCATCGACATCCTGTTCGTCACCAAGGCGATCGAACGCATGGGCGACCATGCCAAGAACATGTCGGAATACGTGGTTTACATGGTGAAGGGCAAGGACGTGCGCCACACCTCGCTGGAAGAGATCGAAAAAGAAGTGATGTAATTTTCGGCGGCTCGAATGCAAACGGGCGCCGAGGCGCCCGTTTTGCTTGTGCGATGTACGCTTACTTGCTGGGCGGTACGTAGCCCGTTGCGGCATCGACATTGCCACCGCCAAAGAAATAGCGCTCCATTTGTTCCATCAGATAACCGCGCGCTTGCGGGTCGGCCAGGTTGAGGCGGTTTTCGTTGATGAGCATGGTCTGGTGACGCTGCCAGCCGCTCCAGGCCTCCTTCGACACATTCTCGAAAATCTTCTTGCCGAGATCGCCCGGCACCGGCTGGAAGGCCAGACCTTCGGCTTCGCGTCCGAGCTTCACACAATTCACCATCCGCGTCATTTGCTGCTCCCTCTAAAATCAATCCTCGGATTTTAACCCAAGCTGCTTTTCAATTCGTTTGGCGAACACACCCATTTCCTTGGCTGCCTGCTTGTCGCCACGCGCTTCGGCAACGGCGATGCCCTGCAGGTAAACGGCGAGCGCCTGATTCCACGCTTCTGATTCAGTGAGCGCCTTGCCCAGCAGCTTCCACGCCGCCGAATACTTTGGGTCGTGTTCGACCGCGCGGCGCAGGTGCTCGGCCGCGTTAATGGGATCGCCCTGTTTGAGGTATTCGTTGCCGAGCGAAAAGCGCAGCAGTGCGTTGTCGCGGCCGCTGGCGAGCAGAGCGAGAAAGTTGTCCAGCGGCTCAGGCACGCCAGAAAGTCCGGGTGAAAACCACCAGAACCGTCAGCAGCTCCAGCCGTCCCAACAGCATGGCGATGGTGCAGACCCAAGTCTGGAAATCCGTGAGAATCGCATACGTTGTAGCGGGCCCAACCTGATTCAGCCCGGGCCCGGTATTGTTGATCGAGGCGATGACCGCGGAAAAGGCCGTAATGAATTCCAGTCCACTGGCGGTCAAGAGGAGCGTCATGAGGATGATGATGAATACATACATGAATGCAAAAGCCAGCACCGCATAAATGACATTGTTGGGCACCACCTGACCGCCCAGTTTGACCGGTAGCTTGGCTGCGGGATGGATGAGGCGGGTCAACTCGCGTCGTCCCTGTCGGAACAGGAGCTGGGCGCGCACCATTTTCATGCCGCCGCCGGTACTGCCCGAACTGGAGGCAAAACAAGACAGAAACAACATCCACAGCGGCGCAAATATCGGCCACAGGTTGTAATCGGTGTTGGCAAACCCGGTCGATGTGGCGATCGACACCGTATTGAACAAGGAGAAGCGCAGCGCCTGAAAAAAGTCCGGGTAAACCCGCATGGCGGTCAGATAAGTCGCGATCATGACCACGCTGCCGAGCGTGACGGATAGAAACCAGCGCGCCTCGGGATCGAGGCGATAAGGAGTTGCCGAACGTTGCCGCCACGCCAGAAAATGGGTGGAGAAATTGATTCCCGCCACCAGCATGAACACCACTGTCACGCCTTCGATGGCGGGCGAGTTCCAGTAGCCGAAACTGGCATCGTGCGAGGAAAAACCACCCAGGCCCATCGTGGTGAAGGTATGCATGACGGCATCGAACGGCGTCATGCCCGCCAGCCAGAATGCCAGCATGCCGATGAGAGTGATGCTGACATAGACCAGATACAGGCCCTTGGCCGTCTCAGTAATGCGCGGGGTAAGCTTGGTGTCTTTCATTGGCCCCGGTGTTTCAGCCTTGTACATCTGCATGCCACCCACGCCCAATAGCGGCAGGATGGCCACCGCCAGTACGATCAACCCCATACCGCCCAGCCAGACCAGGAGGCCACGCCACAGATTGATTGATGTGGGCAGGTTGTCGAGCCCGGAGAGAATCGTGGAACCCGTCGTGGTGATACCCGATACCGTTTCGAAATACGCATCGGTAAACGAAAGTTCCGGCATGTAGATCAGCAGGGGCAGGGTGGCAAAAGCCGGCAGGGTGGACCACACCAGCACCACCAGCAAAAAGCCATCGCGGGTTTGCAGTTCACGCTTGTGGTGGCGCGTGAACAGCCAGGTCAACAGGCCTGACATGAAGGTGATCAGAAAGGCTTCGTCATAGGCAAACAGCGCCGCATCGCGCCAGACAAAGGCGACCGCAAGGGGCAGCAACATGGTGAAAGAGAAAATCAGGATCACCAGCCCCAACACATGCAGAATAGGAAAGACGCGACGCATGATTCAGAAAAAGCCGAAGCCGACCTGGAGCAGCTTTTCCACCTTGGGAATGATGCGTTTGTTGAGCGCGAACAGAATGAGATGGTCTTCCGCCTCAATCAGCGTGTCGTGGTGCGCGATGATGACGTCGTTGTTGCGGATGATCGCGGCGATCGTCGCGCCTTCCGGCAGATCGATCTCCTCGATGCGCCGGCCCACGAGCCGCGAAGTCTTGACGTCGCCATGCACCGCCGCCTCCAGGACCTCGGCCGCGCCGCGCCGCAGGGAATGCACGGCCACCATGTCGCCGCGACGGATCTTGGACAACAACGGCCCGACCGTGGCCTGCGCGGGCGAGATGGCGATGTCGATCTCGCCGCCCTGAACCAGGTCGACATAGGCCGAGCGATTGATCAGCGCGATTACACGGTGCGCGCCCATTCTTTTGGCCAGCAGCGCGGACATGATGTTGTCTTCGTCGTCATTGGTGAGCGCACAGAACACGTCCATGGCGGCGATGTTTTCCTGCTCCAGCAACTCCTCGTCGGTGGCATCGCCCTGCAATACCAGCGTGTGGTGGAGCTGCTCGGCCAGCAGGTTGCTGACCGATTTGTTGTGATCAATGACCTTGACGTCATAGTCGCGCTCGATGCGCGCCGCCAGCCGCCGGCCAATATTGCCGCCGCCGGCGATCATGACTTTCTTGACCGGACGTTCCATGCGGCGCAACTCGCGCATCACCGAAGGAATATCCTGTTTGCGCGCGAGGAAAAACACCTCGTCGCCCGGCTCGATGACGGTAATGCCCTTGGGCACGATGCCGCGGTCGCGCCGGTAGATCGCTGGAATGCGGCATTCCAGATTCGGCATGTGACGCTTGATATCCTGCAACTCATGCCCCACCAAGGGGCCGCCGTGATAGGCGCGCACCGCGACCAGACGCACCTTGCCGTCGGCGAAGTCGAGCACCTGCAGCGCTTCGGGGTGTTCGATCAGACGGCGCAGGGTATCGGTCACTTCCTGCTCGGGGCTGATGACGTCGTCGACCCCGAAATGCTCGGCCAGAAAACCGGCTTCCAGCCCCAGGAAATCGTTCGAGCGGATACGCGCGATGCGGGTGGGAATGTTGAAGAGGGTGGCTGCCAGGCGGCACGCAACCAGATTGGTTTCATCGCTCTGCGTGACCGCGACCAGCATGTCGGCGTCGTCGGCGCCAGCCTGCTTCAGCACCGAGGGATGCGCCGCATGGCCGCGCACGGTGCGCAGGTCGAAGCGATCCTGCAATAAGGTCAGCCGAGCGACGTCCAGATCGATGACGGTGATGTCGTTATTTTCGACGACCAAGCTGGCCGCCAGATTGGCGCCGACCTGGCCGGCGCCGAGAATGATGATTTTCACGTGCCGTGTCCTGCGTTACAGGTCTTCGTCGAGACGTCGTCCGTGGCGGATATTGAGCTGCTTGAGCTTGCGGTAAAGGTGCGTGCGCTCCAGCCCGGACCGGTCGGCCACCCGCGTCATGCTGCCGCCTTCCTTCTGGATCAGGTGCTCGAAATACATGCGTTCGAAAGCGTCGCGCGCTTCGCGCAACGGGATGTCGAGCGGAATGCCATGGGACACAGCGGGGGCCGCCTGTTTCATCGGTGCCAGCACGCGATTGACATCGGTGGCGTCGACTTCACTCGACAAGGCGGTGACTGCAAGCGTGCGCACCACGTTATTGAGCTGCGGCAGATTGCCCGGCCAGTCGAAATTGCGCAGCTGATTCAAGGCCGGCGTGGTCAGGCGCCGTAGCGGAGTGAGCCCTTCTTCCACCAACTGTGCGAGCATGAAATTGGCGATGTCCGGCACGTCTTCGCGGTGATCGCGCAGCGGCGGAACCTGGATGGCGAGGCTGGAGAGGCGGTAGAACAGGCGGCTGTCGAATTCGCCCGCCGCGACCATGGCGTCGAGGCTGCGGCTGCTGGTGCACACCAGCCGGGCGCCGCTACCTTCGATGCGGTCGAGCAGCAGCCCCAGACCTTTCTGCTCCAGGCGCGCCAACTCGCACACGTCGGGCAGATAGAGGGTGCCGTTACCGAGTGTTTCGACGAAACTCATGGGGTCGGATACCAGACGCGCACGATCCTTGATCTCGACCCACGGGCTGGCCGGCTGGTGCAGGAAATGCGCACACACTTCGAAGCCGCAACCGGGTTCTCCCAACAGCAGGACCGGCGCGGTATTGCCGGCGATCTGGGTGAGGCGTTTTTTAAGCTCGAGAACCAGCGGGCTGCGACCCAGCGCCGACAAATCCATGCTGGGCGCGCGCCGCGGCAAAGCCACGCCACGCTTGATCGCCTTGCTGACGGTATCGATCAGTTTGGCCAGCGTCACCGGTTTTTCGAGGAAATCGGCGGCACCGAGCTTGGTGGCTTCGACTGCGGTGTCGATGGTGCCATGACCGGACATCATCACCACCGGCATGGTGAGCTGGCCGCCGCCCGCCCATTCCTTCAGCAATGTCACGCCATCGGTATCGGGCATCCAGATGTCGAGCAACACCAGATCCGGGCGGCGCTGCGCACGGAAGGCGCGCGCCGCTTCGGCGTTTTCTGCCAGATGCACGTCGTAACCCTCGTCGGTCAGAATTTCCGACAACAACTCACGAATGCCCACTTCGTCATCGACGACGAGAATATGCCCGCTCACGTGTTCTCCCCAACTGCCGTATAAACAGGCAGTGCGATGCGGATGGCGGCACCGCCCGTTTTGATATTTTCGATCTGGATCTTGCCCTGATGCTCTTCCACGATTTTCTTGACGATGGCCAGACCGAGGCCCGTCCCCTTGGCCTTGGTGGTTGCATATGGTTCGAACAACCGCGTCATCAGGTGCTCCGGAAACCCGGCTCCATTATCCGTTACGGTCAAACAAACTGCATCGTTATTACAGGTAGTGCCGACCTCGACACTGGGCGATGCATGACCGTTCAGCGCATCCTGCGCATTTTGCAACAGATTATGTATCACCTGGCGCAATAATGTGGAGTCGCCCGCGATACGCGGCAGATCGGCATCGAGATGCAGGTGCAGTCCGAGCGCCTTGGCGTCGTACAGCGCCAGCACTTCGCGCACCAGCGCGTTGAGGTCGAGCGCTTCCAGCCTGGCACGCGGCATCCGCGCGTAACCAGCAAACGCATCCACCATGCCCTTCATGGCGGCGACCTGGTTGACAATGGTTTGCGTGGCACGGGTAAGAAATTCGGCATCCGCCGTTTCCAGCCGGCCATCGAGCTTCTTCGCGATGCGTTCGGCCGACAGCTGGATAGGCGTGAGCGGATTCTTGATTTCGTGCGCCAGCCTGCGTGCGACTTCGCTCCACGCGGCGTTGCGCTCGGCGTCGATCAGCTTGGTCACATCGTCGAACACCAGCACGTAGCCGCGCTCGACGCCGGACGGCAGACGGGTGCCGCGCAACAGCAGCGTCTGGCTGCCGCCGTTTGCGGCGTAATCGATCTGTTCCTGCCATTCGCCTTCGTGCTCGGCAAAACGCGCGGCCACCCTGGCGCCAAAATCATGCAGGGATTCGCCCGCTTGCCCCAGCCCGGCAAGCGACCGTGCGTCAAGCGCCGGTACGGTCACCCCCAGAATCTGCGCCGCGGCGCTGTTGATCGTGCGCACCCGCAAAGCCTCGTCCAACACCATTACGCCGGACGACAGATTGGCCAGCACACGCTCCAGAAACGCCTTGGCCTGTTCGGTTTCCTGGTGGTTCAGGGCGACCTGTTCGCGAGCGTCGGACAGTTGTCGCGTCATGCGGTTGAACGACTGGATCAGCACACCCAGTTCGTCGCGGCTTTGCGCCGACGGCATCTGCGAAAAATCGCCCTTGGCCACGGCACGCGTGCCGCGCGCCAGCGTACGCAACGGCGCGCCGAGACGATCCGACAGCACGTAAGCAATCACGAAAGTCATCAACAGCGCCAGCATCAGGGTGAGGGTGAGCGCCACCCCGTAAATGCGCTTCAGGCCTACCCGCGAGACGGCAATCTGTTGATATTCCTGGTACGCCAGCTGCACCGCCTGCGCGTCGCGCGCGAGGCTGGCAGGCACCGGCTGCACCAATTGCAGCACGCGCGTTTCGCTGGTCAGTGCGCTGGTATATACCGGCACGATGACATGCATGATGAGCCCGCGTTCGGGCACTTCTTCGATCCGGCTGTAAGGTTGCTGCTGGCGCACCTGCCACAGCACGCCGCGTTCGGGCAATACCGGCAACAGGGTGCCGCGCTCGCCGCTGACGTGGGCAATGACACCGCCGCGTTCGTCGAACAGGGTCAGCTCCTGCACGGCGCTTTGCTCGCGCAGATTCGACAGGCTGGTGATGACCGAGCCCATGCCTTCTTCCGATAGCGACAGCGCCATGCGCTGGGCTTTTTTGTCCAGCTCGCGCAGCAGGTCGTCGAGTGCGGCCTGGCCGAGGTTGACGCCGGACGCCAGCGCGTTGTCGACGCGCACGTCGAACCAGGTTTCGATCGAGCGGTTGAGGAAAAATACCGAGGCGCCATACACCACCAGGCCGGGCAGCATGGCGACGGCGCCGAACATCAATAACAATTTGAGCGTCAGTTTGGCGCCGAAGACGCCGCGCCGGATGCGCTTCTGCAGCCACCACAGGCGCCAGACCAACAGCCCGAGCAACACGACACCGAGCACGCCACCGCCGATGAAGAGGGCGGGGAGGTTGTCGGAGAAGATTGCGCTGTCGCCGCTGGCATAAAAAAGCAGCGCCAACAACACGATGCCCACGATCATGGCGGCGGCGATCAGGCGGCGCATCAGGGCAAAGGCGGTGACGGGGAAGGCGGGGCGGGGGCATCGAACGACCACTCGTACCAGGGCGTGGCCAGCTCCCATTTGTCGCTGGTGACCGCGCCGATGGACAGCGGTTTGGGCAGTTGCGCGGTATCGAGGCGCAAGCGCAGGCGGGCGTCGTAACGTTGGCCGATCTTCAGCGCGCCGCGTTCCAGCACCTGCCATTCTTCAACCTTGCCCAACTGCGCCAGCGCTTCGCTCAGGTTGGCGGCGGTCCGCGTGGTGTAGCCGGTTTCGACCACATAGCGCCGCAACAGCAAATGGTAGTAGATCCGCTGTTTGCGTTGTACCTCGGCGATGTCTTCGGCAAACCACCAGCTGCGCGGGCGGGTCAGTTCCAGTTCCAGCAGAAAATGCAGGTTGATGCCCTTGCTGAGTGCGTCATCCAGCGTGCGGTTGAGTGCGATGTCGATATCCGCATCCAGCACGTAGCCTTGGGGGGTGGCGCGGAGCGCGGCCTGACTGATCAAGCTCTTGTCGGCAGCGTGCACGTTCCCCGCGGCAACCAGCCAACAGCCCAGCAACAGGCCCGCCAGCCAGCGCATAGCGATATCACGTCTTGCGCAACAGGGCGTAAAAGAAACCATCATGCTCGGCATCAGGCAGCAGTGTTCCGTTGGACAAGGGCTCAGGCAATGAGCAGCGTTCCGCGTCGCTCGTGTGGCGCGCCAGGAACGCTCGCACCTGCTCGTCGTTTTCTTCGTCGAATACCGAACAGGTGGCGTAAAGCAATGTACCACCCGGAATCAACAGTCGCCAGAGCGACTCCAGCATAACGGCCTGCTGCGCGGCAAATTGAGCAATGTCTTCGGGGCGGCGCAGCCATTTGATGTCGGGGTTGCGGCGCACCACGCCGGACGCGCTGCACGGCACGTCGGCCAGGATGCGGTCAAATGGCCGACCGTCCCACCAGGCGTCGGGCTGCGCCGCATCCCCCTGAATCAGCACCGCATGCAATTGCAGCCGGTCGAGGTTTTCCTGTACCCGCGCCAGTCGCATGGCGTCTAGATC
>JBGSZD010000092.1:0-2651 GCA_041750575.1 Thiobacillus sp.
CCGGGCTGATGCAGATCATGCCGGCCACCGCGCGCTGGATCGCAAGCCGGCTCGGCATCAAGGGCTTCCATCCGAGCGAGATGCAGGATCCCGCCAGGAATATCCAGTTCGGCGCGTATTACCTGAAACATGTCCAGACCACGCTGGATGGCTCCCCGGTGCTGGCGACCGCCGCCTACAACGCTGGGCCCGGACGCGCCCAGCGCTGGCGCGACACCCGGCCGATGGAGGCTGCGATCTACATCGAATCGATCCCGTTCGCTGAAACGCGCGACTATGTGAAGAAAGTAATGAGCAATGCCATGTATTACGCCGCGCGCTTCGGCCAGCCGTCGGTGCTGCTGAAAGACCGGCTGGGCGTTGTGCCGGCGCGCGCGTCCACCGTGGCAGCCGCGCCCGACGCCGCGATATCGCTGGAACCCGGATCGACAGACGATTAAAATCAGCCTCGCCTGATATTCTGAACAGCATCCCATGAAGATTGAACGTATCTGCATCCTCGGCGGCTCCGGCTTTGTCGGCACCCATCTCGTCAGCCAGCTCGCTGCGCGCGGCTTCCAGGTGCGCGTCCTCAGCCACCGCCGCGAAATGGCCAAGGAACTGATTCTGCTGCCCACGGTGGAAGTGATCGAGGCCGATGTGCACGATCAGCAGGAGCTCATCCGCCATTTTCGCGGCATGGATGCCGTCATCAACCTGGTCGGCATCCTGCACGAAAGCAAGGTCGGCCGCGTCGATCTGCCCAGCGCGCGGCGCGGCGATTTCCAGAAAGTCCACATCGAACTGCCGCGCAAGGTGATCCATGCCTGTGGCGAGGCGGGCGTGCATCGCCTGTTGCACATGAGCGCGCTCGGCGCGCATCCGAATTCGCGTTCGGCTTATCAGCGTTCCAAGGGCATCGCCGAAGCACTGGTACGCGAAGCCGGCATGCAGCATATCGAGCATGAGAACTGGTATCTCAACGGGCCCAAGTTCATCCACGGCTACGGACTCAACGTCACGATTTTCCGGCCATCGGTGATCTTCGGGCGCGGCGATTCCTTCCTGTCGATGTTCGCGCGCCTGCTCAAGCTGTTTCCGGTGTTGCCGCTTGCCGCCGCCGGCAGCCGCTTCGCGCCAGTGCACGTCGACGACGTCGCGCGTGCCTTCGCCGACAGCCTCGACAACACCGCCACCTACGGCCAGACCTACGACTTGTGTGGTCCCAAGGCTTACACTTTGCAGGAGTTGGTGAGCTACGTCGGCACGGTCATCGGCAAGCCGCGCAGCATCGTCCCACTGGGCGACTGGCTGTCGTATTACCAAGCCTGGGCGCTGGAATGCATGCCGGGCAAAAAGCTGATGACGCGCGACAACTACTACGCCATGAGCGTCGACAACGTCTGCGCCGGCGGCTGGCCGGCCGTACTCGACTACCAGCCGGCGTCGCTTGAAGCCGTCGCCCCCGAATACTTGCGCGCCGATAATCCCCGCGCGCGGTACGAGGGCTACCGCGAGAACGCGCGCCGATAACGGATGCGATGAAAACCTATGTCGTCGGCGGTGCGGTGCGTGATCGCTTGCTCGGCCTGCCGGTGGCCGACCGCGATCACGTCGTGGTCGGCGCCACGCCCGACGAGATGGTCGCGCAGGGCTACCAGCCGGTAGGCAAGGACTTTCCGGTATTTCTGCATCCGGCGACGCACGAGGAATACGCACTCGCGCGCACCGAGCGCAAATCCGGCCACGGCTACAAGGGTTTCGTCGTCTACGCCGCGCCCGAGGTCACGCTGGAAGACGACTTGCACCGCCGCGACCTCACCATCAACGCCATCGCCGAGGACGAAGCCGGCGCGCTGATCGATCCCTACGGTGGCCAGCGCGATCTCGCCGCGAAAATCTTTCGCCACGTCAGCGACGCCTTCGCCGAAGACCCTGTCCGGATTTTGCGCGTAGCCCGCTTCGCCGCCCGCTTCGCCGATTTCAGCGTCGCCTCGGAAACCCTCGCCCTGATGCGGCGCATGGTGGACGAGGGCGAAGTCGATGCGCTGGTGCCCGAACGCGTCTGGCAGGAACTCGCGCGTGGGCTGATGGAAGCGAAGCCTTCGCGCATGTTCCATGTCCTGCGCGACTGCGGCGCGCTGGCGAAGCTGCTGCCCGAACTCGACCGCCTGTTCGGCGTGCCGCAGCCGCCCGAACATCATCCCGAAGTCGATACCGGCGTCCACGTCATGCTCGTCGTCGACTGGTCTTCCGCGCAGCACTTCGACCTGCCCGTGCGCTTCGCCGCGCTCACCCACGACCTCGGCAAGGGCGTCACCCCCCCCGAGTTCTGGCCCAAACACCACGGCCACGAAGGCAAGAGCGTCGCGCTCGTGCGCACCCTATGCGAACGCCTGCGTGTCCCGGCCGACTGCCGCGACCTCGCCATCGCTGTCGCACGCGATCACGGGAATGTCCACCGTGCAACCGAGCTGCGCCCGGCGACCTTGGTCGAACTCTTCGAACGCATCGATGCCTTCCGCCGGCCCGAGCGCTTCGAGCAGTTCCTGCAGGCCTGCGAATGCGATTTTCACGGCCGCCCGGGATACGAAGAAAAAGCCTTTCCCGCATCGGGGTATTTGCGCGCGGCGCTCGCCGTCGCGTGCGCAGTGGACGCCGGCGAGGCCGCA
>JBGSZD010000093.1:0-2601 GCA_041750575.1 Thiobacillus sp.
GGATGCCCTGCTGGCCGAGCAAAGCGCACTGGACGAAACGCTCGCGAGCCTGCCAGGCACACAGACGAGCGAGGACACGCACACCGCCGATCCCGCCCAGGCGCGGCGCGTGCTCGAACAGCTCGATCCCTTGCTGGTCACCGACGATACCGCCGCCAGCGATCTGTTCGAAACCAATCGCCCTCTCCTGCTTGCGACGCTTGGAACAGCGGCCATGCCACTGGGACGCCAGATGGCCGATTATGACTATCCAGGTGCCTTGGCGACCCTGCGCGCGCTGATCCGCCAACTGTCAGAAAACTGATGCCGCAGGAAGAATGCTGGACGATTCGCCACCCCGCTAAGCCTGCAAAAAAAGTTCCAGCAAATCGTTCAAAAAACGCTGGCCCTGCAACGTGGGCTTGAGCCGAGCGGCATCGCGCTCCAACAAACCCCGGGCGCATGCCTGTTCCATTGCCTCCGAGCAGACAAGCAGCGGCAGGCCGGTGCGTTCCTCGAACAGCGCGGCGGGTACGCCTTCGTTCAGGCGCAGGGCGTTCATCATGAATTCGAACGGCAGGTCGGCGCGCGTGAGGATGCGGGTGTCGGCGATGTGCGTATCGGCTTTTACCGCATCCATGTATTGCTGCGGATGCTTGGTGCGTATCTGCCGCAGGATGCGGTCGTGGAAAGACAGTTTGCTGTGCGCGCCCGCGCCGATGCCCAGGTAGTCGCCAAACTGCCAGTAGTTGAGATTATGGCGGCTGGCGTGATGCGGCCTCGCGTAGGCCGAGGTTTCGTAGTGCTGCATGCCAGCCGACATCAGGCGCGCTTCGATGGCCTGCTGCATGTCGGCAGCCAGGTCGTCGTCCGGCAGATTGGGCGGCGCGGTGTGGCCGAAAGGGGTGTTGGGTTCGAGCGTAAGGTGGTAGGCCGACAAGTGTGGCGGCCGAAACGTCAACGCAATGTCGATGTCGTTTAGTGCCTCGGCCAGCGTCTGCCCCGGCAGGGCATACATCAGATCGAGGTTGAAGGTGTCGAAATGCATGGCGGCGAGCTCGGCGGCGCGGCGCGCCTCGCTGTCGTCGTGGATGCGCCCGAGCGCCTGGAGATGGCGCGGGTTGAAGCTCTGGATGCCCAGCGAAATACGTGTCACGCCCGCCGCGCGAAAACCGGCGAACTTGGCGGCTTCCACCGTGCCGGGGTTGGCTTCGAGCGTGATCTCCGCGCCCGGCATCAGCTGCGTCAGCGTACGCACACCGGCGAGGATGCGGTCGATCCCCTCGGCGGAAAACAGGCTGGGCGTACCGCCGCCGAAAAAAACCGTGTGGATCCTGCGCCCCCAGATATCGGGCAGCGCACATTCCAGATCGAGCAATAACGCGTCGATGTAGGCGGCTTCAGGAATTCCACCCTCTCCCCTCAAGGGAGATGGGGATAAAGCCATGCTGTCTTTGACTGCGTGCGAATTGAAGTCGCAGTACGGGCACTTCTTCACGCACCACGGCAGGTGGATGTAGAGCGACAGCGGCGGTGGGATAGTCAGGCCGCCGTTGCGGAAACGAACGATGGTTTCAGCCAATCCGTTTCAGCTGTTTCAATTTATCCACCAGATCGCGCAGCGCCTGGCCGCGATGGCTGACGGCGTTCTTGGTGTCTTCGTCGAGCTCGGCGCCGGTTTTGCCAAATTGCGGGACGAGAAAATACGGATCGTAACCGAAGCCGTTTTCGCCACGCGGCGTGTCGATGATTTCGCCGTGCCAGCGTCCCTCGGCGATCACCGGCTCGGGGTCGTCGGGATGACGTACGTAGACCATGACGCAGGTGTAGTGCGCACGGCGGTTGGATTCGTTCTGCAATGCCGCAATGAGCTTCTCATTGTTGCGCTGGTCGGATTTGGGTTCGCCAGCATAGCGCGCGGAAAACACGCCGGGTGCGCCGCCGAGGGCTTCGACACAGATACCCGAATCGTCGGCCAGCGCGGGCAAGCCGCTGTGGGCGCTGGCGTGGCGCGCCTTGGCAAGGCAGTTTTCGACAAAGGTGACGTGCGGCTCGGGACAATCGGGTACGTCGAACTCGGATTGCGGCACGGCCTGAATATCCAGCGGCGCAAGGATGCGTGCGATTTCGCGCAGCTTGCCGGCGTTGCCGGAGGCGATGACGAGTTTGCTCATGGGATGATCCTTTTTGATTGTCTATCCGCGAAGGACGCGAAGACACGCGAAGAAAATATTTGGGTTTTAACTTCGCGCCCCTTCGCGACCTTCGCGGATCAATTCGCTATTAATGCCCTCTGTTGCGCGGCGCAGATTTGCGCGATGCCGGCAGTCGCCAGATCGATCAGCGCTTCCATGTCGGTACGCGAGAACGGCGCACCTTCTGCCGTGCCCTGCACTTCGACGATGCCGCCCTTGCCGGTCATCACCACGTTCATGTCGGTGTCGCAGTCGGAGTCTTCGGCATAGTCGAGATCGAGCACGGCCTGGCCGCGGTAGATGCCGACCGAAACGGCGGCGATGCTGTCGGTGAGCGGGGTGTCGGCGAGTTTGCCCTCGCGCACCAGCCAGCCAATGGCGTCGGCCACCGCGACGTAGGCGCCGCAGATGCTGGCGCAGCGGGTAC
>JBGSZD010000094.1:0-2083 GCA_041750575.1 Thiobacillus sp.
TGTTACAGATATTGTCGGTCTCGGTTTTCGAGAAAACCCTTATTTCATGCGCCCTGCAGCCAGACACCACCAGAAGCATTCCGCTGCCACCAGATAACCAACTGATTTTGTTTGATTTTTAACCGGACACTACTGTCCGCATTTGCATTTGCAATCGTTGCAAAGTCATTACAGCAAATACCGTTCCAAATAATGTTCACTCTTCAACACCAGCAGCAAACCCATGGAAACAAAGTCTTTTCTATTGTAAAAATGGATTAATGGTTTCATGTCTGACGCGCTTGAGCACGACTGTCAAATAACCCGACAAAATATATACGGCAAAAGTAAATGCTGTGTCTGCTTCAGCCTGAAATCTTCTTCGCGCTCGCATGAAACATTCAGCAGGCCTATCACTGGATCAAATCGACGCTGAGTCAGCTTCATTAGGATTTGAAGGCAAAGCACCTCCCTGCTACCGTTTGTTGAAAACCGAATAAGAGGAAGACGATGCGTGAGTGGAATGTCTCTAACTTTAAACTTGCCGATTCCACTCTATTCAGGCAACAGGCGCTGATCGGTGGCACATGGCGGGATGCCGCCGATGGCGCGCGCTTCGCCGTTCACAACCCGGCCAACGCGGAGATTGTCGGTCACGCGCCCCGCTGTACCGTTGTCAATGTCGAGCGCGCCGTCGAAGCCGCGCACGCCGCCTTTCCCGCCTGGCGCAATCAGACCGCAAAAACCCGCACGCAGATGCTGCGCCGCTGGTTCGACCTGATCCTGCAGCATCGCGACGATCTCGCCGCCATCATGGTGAGCGAGCAGGGCAAGCCGCTCGCCGAGGCGCGTGGGGAAATCGACTACGCGGCGAGTTTCATCGAATGGTTCGCCGAGGAGGCGCGGCGGATGTACGGCGACGTGGTGCCGTCGCCATGGGCGGACCGGCGCATGTTCACCTTGCGCCAGCCGATCGGCGTGGCCGCGTTGACCACGCCGTGGAATTTTCCGGCGGCCATGCTGACGCGCAAGGCCGGCGCGGCGCTCGCCGCCGGTTGTACGGTCGTTGCCAAACCCGCGTCGCAAACGCCGTTCACCGCACTGGCACTGGCTGAACTGGCGCAGCGCGCGGGGCTGCCGTCGGGGGTGCTGAATGTGGTCACTGGCGATGCGGCGATCATAGGCGGTGTGTTGACCACGCATCCACTGGTGCGAAAAGTCTCGTTCACCGGTTCGATGGCCGTGGGCAAGCAGCTTCTCGCGCAAAGCGCCGGCACGATGAAACACGTCTCTCTCGAACTCGGCGGCAATGCGCCCTTCATCGTGTTCGACGACGCCGATCTCGATGCGGCAGTAGTGGGCGCTCTCGCCAGCAAGTATCGCAACAGCGGACAGACCTGTATGTGCGCCAATCGCGTGTTCGTGCACGAGGCCGTGTATGGCGCTTTTGCAGAAAAACTTGGCGCGGCGGTCGGCCGGCTGAAAGTCGGCGATGGCTTCGCGGCGGGCGTGGACATCGGCCCGCTCATTAACGCCGCCGCGCTCGCCAAGGTCGAAACCCATATCGCCGATGCGCTTACCCACGGTGCGGTGCTGCTCGCCGGCGGTCACCGCCACGCGCTCGGCGGACAGTTTTTCCAGGCTACGGTGTTACGTGATTGCACGCCCGACATGCAGATCTGTAGCGACGAGACCTTTGGCCCGGTGGCGCCGCTGATCCGCTTTTCCAGCGATGCCGAGGTCATCCGCATGGCCAACGACACCGACTACGGGCTGGCCGCCTATGCCTACACCCGTGACCTCGGCCGCGCTTGGCGCGTGGCCGAGGCACTCGACTACGGCATGGTCGGCATCAATGCCGGTCTGATTTCCACCGCCGAGGCAGCGTTCGGCGGCGTCAAGCAATCCGGGCTGGGACGCGAGGGCGGGCGCAACGGCATCGACGCCTATCTTGAAACCAAATACCTGAATCTGGGCGGGCTGGGATAAGCCTTTATGCCTGCCGGGCAGACCCCATGAAATCCGCTCCCTCGCAAGCCCGCAGCATCGTCATCATCGGTGCCGCCAGCGGTGCCGGCGCGCCCGACCCGGGCTGCGCCGAGGG
>JBGSZD010000095.1:0-2956 GCA_041750575.1 Thiobacillus sp.
CCACCGCCCAAGTGGAGCTCGACGGCAAGGTCGACGACTTCGGTTCGGCGCGCGTGCGCGGGTCGGTGCAGCCGTTCCGTGCGACCGACTTCACCGATCTGAAACTGACTTTCCGCAATCTCGAAATGGCGAACCTGACGCCCTACTCGGGAAAGTTCGCCGGGCGGCGCATCGATTCCGGTCGGCTTTCGGTCGATCTCGAATACAAGATCAAGCAACGCCAGCTCGCGGGCGAAAACAAGTTCGTCATCACCAAGCTGAAGCTCGGCGAGCGGGTCGACAGTCCCGATGCGATGAAGCTGCCGCTCGACCTGGCGATTGCCCTGCTGGAAGACAGCAACGGCGTCATCGATCTCGACCTGCCCATTTCCGGTAGCCTCGACGACCCGAAATTCAGCTATGGCAAGATCATCTGGAAAGCCATCGTCAACGTGTTGACCAAACTGGTCACCGCGCCTTTCCGCGCGCTCGGCAAATTGCTCGGCGTGAGTTCGGAAAAGCTGGAGGCCGTTACCTTCGATCCCGGCAGCGCCATGCTGCTGCCGCCCGAGCAGGAGAAGCTGAAGATGCTCGCCGACGCTATGGCCAAGCGCCCCGCGCTGACGCTCACGCTCGAACCGGGTTTCGATCCCGAGGCGGATCGCCGTGCCCTGCAGGTGCAGGCCATCCGTCGCGAAGTGGCAGCGGCAACGGGCGTCAAGCTTGCGCCGAACGAAGCGCCGGGTCCGGTCGACGTCAACAACTACAAGGTCCAGACCTGGCTGGAAGATCGC
Organism: Thiobacillus sp.; assembly: GCA_041750575.1. Taxonomy (GTDB): domain Bacteria; phylum Pseudomonadota; class Gammaproteobacteria; order Burkholderiales; family Thiobacillaceae; genus Thiobacillus. The sequence continues at coordinate 774 of JBGSZD010000095.1, forward strand.
TACGCCGAGCGCGTCGGCAAGGACGACTACAAGAAACTGCGCGCCAGCTTCCAGGACAAGAACGCCAGCGCCGCCGCGCGCGTGATGGAAAGCGAAGCGGTCGAACGCCTCGCCCGTCGTTTCAAGACCCGCGACCCCGGCCCGGTCTCCGCCTTCCATACCGAACTGCTGGAACAGCTCACGCAAAAGACCGTTGTCGACGACGCGGCGCTGACCCAGCTGGCGCAGGCGCGCGGGCAGGTCATGCGCGAAGACCTGGTCAAGCATGGGCTGGATGCCGGCCGCGTCGGCGTCGCCGCGCCCGTCAAGCAGGAAGCCAAGGACAAACAGGTGGGCAGCAAGATGAGCCTGGGGGCGGGCAAGCTGCCCTCAGCCGATCCTGTAACGCCGGCCGTGCCCGCGCCGTGATGCAAGTTCAGGCCAACCAGGGCTTGGCCGCCAAGGACGGATTTCAAGCTTTGCCCATGCTGCCATGAGCTTTCGCCGAATTCGTATCCTCATCCTGCTCGGCATTCTTGCCGGCGCTGTGGGCCTGACCTGGCTGGAGCAGACCATGGTGCGCGGTTGGCGGGGACCGCTGGATGTGGCGGTGATTCCGATCAACGGCGATGGGTCGGAAGCGGCGAGCGAGACGATCCGCGCGCTGAAGGCGAGCGACTTCAACGACATCGACACTTTCCTGCAACGCGAGATTGCGCGTTTCGGCGTGGCCCCTCGTCCGCGATGCAGATATCGCTGTTGCCGGAGCTGAAGGACATCCCGCCGGCGCCACCGCATGATCGAAGTATGCTGAAAACAATTTTCTGGAGCCTGAAGCTGCGCTGGTGGGTGTATCAGCAGTCGGGGCAGCTGTTGCCGCAACTCGGTACGGTGAAACTGTTCGTGCTGTATCACGCGCCGGAGGAGGGGGTGGCTTTGGAGCATTCGCTCGGGCTGCAAAAGGGCCTGATCGGCGTGGTGCATGCGTTTGCCGATCCGCGCCAGGCCGAGCAAAACAATATCGTGATCGCGCACGAGATGCTGCATACGCTGGGAGCGACGGACAAATACGATGCCGACGGCAAGCCAGTCTACCCGCAGGGCTACGCCGAGCCCGAGTTGCCGCAGCGGATGCCGCGCCAGCAGGCGGAAATCATGGCTGGGCGGCTCATCAATGTGGCCGGGCGTGCGGTGATGCCGGCGAGCCTGACGCAGTGCGTGATCGGTGCGGCGACCGCACACGAGATCAATCTCGACGAAGGTTTCCGGCAGCGTTATTCAGCGGAGCGATGAGCCTGTTCGCTGCTGCTTGAGGCGCGCGAGGCCGTAGTGGATGAAGGCCAGCGCGGCGAACACCGGTCCCAGCAAGTTCAGTAGCGGGACGAATTGCACCAGCCCGGTCAGCAGTCCCAGTCCCCACCAGCCGCTGCGTTCGCTTTTGAACAGCGCGGCCATCTCGCCGGCGCTGGCGTGTTCGGCGAGAGCGTCGTAGCGGAACAGGCGCTGGTTCAGATACGCAGCGGCGACGAAAGGCACGAGCACCCCGACGCCGATGATCCAGAACGGGATGCTGACGATCCACAACACGACGAAAATCGCGACTGCGATGACGGCGTTCCAGACGCTGCCCGCGAAGCCCCCGCCGTTCTCGCGCTCAAGATCGGGGTAGTCGCGCCCGGCCACCACGCGGATCAGCGTGGGCATGGCGAACAGCGCGGTGATGACGAGCGCGGTGAGGTACACCACGGGGATGAAAATCAGGATATGCAGCAGCGCCTGCAGGCCGTTTGCGATCCATATCGGCTCCAGCCCGGTGAGCCAGGCCTGGATGCCGATGCGGTCGAGCCCCGACGCGATCCAGCCGGAAAACGTGCTCCAGAATGCAATGCCGAGCACCAGCCACACTCCGCTCGCGACCAGCAGCGGCCAGATCACCACCCACAGCACGCGCAGGTTGAAGAGGTCGCGCAGCGCACGCGCCAGGGCGTCGAGCACGGCGCTCACGATGGCACCCGCAACGCGGATTTGGGACGGAACACCGCGATGGTGTCGGGTCGCGTTTCCAGATAAGGCCCGCCGATGAGGTCGATGCAGTAGGGTACGGCGGCGAAGACGCCGTCGAGCGTTTCCTTGATTGCCTTGGGCTGGCCCGGCAGGTTGAGGATGAGGCTGGCGCCGCGCGTCACCCCGACCTGGCGCGAGAG
>JBGSZD010000096.1:0-16308 GCA_041750575.1 Thiobacillus sp.
GAAAGGCTCGGCAGGCTGCCAGCCGCCCGGTGCCTCGACCTGCAATTCGGGCATGGCCGGCAGCGGACGCGCCTTGAGCCAGCCCGCATAGGCCGGCCACAGGCTCGCGACCAGCAGCAAAACGACTGCCATCGGCAGGATCGGACGTGCCTTCGACGTGCCTGCAGGCGGCGCAAGCGGCCTTTCAACCACGGGCTCGAGCTGGTCATCCTCGCGCCAGAAGCTGCCGATCCAGAACAGCAGCAGCATGACGATGCCAAAAAACACCCAGCCGTAAATGTAGTGATCGACGCCGAGCGCCAGCTTCATGTCGGACAGGTGGGCGATCATCACAATCATGTAGGCGCGCCCGCTGTTGGCGAAAACCGGCACGACGATGGCGGCGATGGAAAACAGCAGGCGCCGCTTCCACGAACGGTAGGTGAGGTACGCATACAGCACGCCGAGCGTTACCGAAGCAATGAGGTAGCGCAGACCGGAACATCCCTCCACGACCGACCAGTCTCCGCTCGGGATACTGAAGAATGTACCCTCTCGATACACCGGAATACCGGTAGCCTGCAACATGGCCACGGTGAAGTCCGCAGTTACTCCCATCAATGGCTGGATTAGAAACTCGCCCACCGGCACGGCAAAAAACAGGAACAGCAGCGGGAATAAAGTCGCCCGCACAAAGTCCCAACCCAGCAGCGTCCACACCGCCGCGATCATCATGGCGATGAACGCATATTGCGCAACCACGTTGACGCTCCCGGCATCGGCCAGCAGCCAGCTGGCACCGGCCAGAGCCAGCGCCAGCAGCCCGCGCAAATCGGGACGCGGCTGGATCCCCGACAGGGTGTCGCGCTTGCGCCAGATCAACCAGGCGCTGATTGGAAAAATAAGATAACCATGTGCAAATGTTTCCGAACGCTCCCACACCTCGATCATCGAGTAGAAAGTTGGCCAGAACACGGCCGCAAGAATAAGCAGGACACTGATCGTGAGCCCGCCGGCCAGCAGCCATCCGCTGCGCGAGGGTACGGTTAGGGATTCAGGCAAAGCGCTCATGCGAGGCAAGTCTCCAGAACGGGGCGGGGGTAGTCCCCGGTTCAAACAGGGGATCAATCGCAGCCAGATTGCACGGCCAGTCGTAGTGAGCCAGGACGCAATCTCGCGCAGACTCAGCGGGAATAGCGGTCTGCAGCTGGGCAATGACAGCTTGTGCGAATTCGGCTTCGCCGTGCGCCAGAATAAAGTCGCGCCCAGCTTCGGCGCGTATGCCTTCTGCCGCCTGGGGACTGGCGACGATGGGACGCGCCATTGCCATGGCTTCGAGCACCTTGTTTTGCACACCGCGCGCAATGCGCAAAGGGGCAACCGCGCACGCGGCGTGGGCCAGATAAGGCCGCACATCCGGAACGCTGCCGGTGACCACAACGCCGGGCTGGCGCGCCAGTGACAACACGGCTTCAGTCGGACGGCTGCCGACGATGCTGAACTGCGCGTTCGGCACGGCATCGCGAACCGCCGGAAAGATCTGTTCGGCGAACCAGCTGACGGCATCGATGTTCGGCAAGTAGTCCATGGCACCGGTAAATACGACGCCCGACACATCGGGCGGGTAGGGATTCAGGTAGTCGCGGGCGGGCGAGAAATAATCGGCGTCTACGCCGTTCTCGAAGGCGCTGATCTTGTGCCGCGCCTGCGGTGCGCGCTGCTGCAGCAACGCCGCCTCTTCACGCGAGACCAGCAGGGTGGCGTCGAAGTCCTGCGCCACCCGCGCTTCCCATTCAGCCAGTTTGCGCGCCTCGCGCGCATACACCCACGACAGTGGCCAGCGTTGCGTCGGCGCGTATTGCGTCCATTTGTCGGAATCGACATCGACCATGTCGATTACGCGGCGCGCAAGCCCTGCCGGCATGAATTGCGCCATCGCCGAGGAAAACGCCAGCCCGCGCGTCGCTTCCCCGGAGGTGGCCAGTTCGGCTGCCCAGCGCTTGAGTTCGTGGCTGCGGTAATACGGCAACGTCAGCGCCTCGCCGGTCAGCAAACCGGTCAGGCTGGCCAGCTTGGCGCGCCGCGGATTGAGCGGCACGAGCTTGATCGACGCGCAATAAGGCTTCAGCGCATTCTGGTATCGCCAGTCGTCAGCATCGTCGACGAAGGCGCCGAGATGGATGTCATAGCGCGCGCTCAGATGCCGCAGCAAATGAAACGAGCGAATCTTGTCACCCTTGTTGGGTGGAAATGGTATGCGGTGTGCGAGAAACAGCAGGCCTTCCATAGTCGCGTCCGCTATCCCAGATTCTTGACGATATGCGGCCCGATCACGTTGGCGAGCGCCAGCGGCATTTTCTTCCACGCCAAGATGAAGAGGCGGTATTTGGGGTTGAGCGGGTTGATCTCGGGAATTGTCTTGTCGGTCACCAGGCAATATTCGTAATACAGCGGCGTCGGTTCGAAGCCCCAGTTCTTCTTGAAATCGAACGAGCCGGTGCCGCGCTTGCTGCGGCCGAAGTCGAACACCTTCAACCCGCGCTCGCAGGCACGCCGCATCAACTCCCAGTACATGAAGTCGTTGCCGGCCACGGCACGTGCTGCATCCACACCGCCGCCGTAATACGGCAGAACCTCGTCGCGGAAGTAGAACGACATCACGCTGGCGATCACCTGTCCGTCGAGCATGATGGTCAGCACTTCGCAATCGTCGCCAAATTCGTCTTTCAGCAAACGGAAAAATTTACGGGAAAACACCGGTGTGCCAAGACGATGCACACTGGCCGAGTACGCCTGAAAGAAGCGTGTGGTGTCGGCGTCGATCACACCGACTAACCCGGCTTTGATGCCCTTCCTCACCATCGCGCGCTGTTTGCGCGGAATGGCGTTCATGTTGGCCTCGACTTCGGGCGCGATGGCTTTCTTGAAGGTGACGTACAGATCCTTGGTCGGCCAATGCGGATGCTGTGCCGACTGGTTACGGTATTCGAGCACACCGACATTGAGCTTTACCGCCAGCGCCTGCGCAGCTTCATCAAGCGCACGGTAGGCAGCATCATGATCGGCAAGGATGCCGCCATACGCACAGAACGGCAGCGATCCCAGGCTATGGCCGAACAGACGGCTGTCGATCTCGACCAACGGCAGTACACCGGCAAGATCGCCATCGCGTTCGGCCAGCAGAAAATGCGTACGGTGACCGAATGCTTCCTCGATCACGCGTTTCCAGCCCGCCCGATGAAAAAACGTCGCCTCCGGGCGTGCACGAACATAGGCATCCCAGCGCAGTAGGTCATGCGCTTCGAGCACACGCACCGTGACTTCATCTGTCACGGCATCCGGTATAGCGAGAGGTTCGCCTTGCATGTTCAATGGTCGGGCAGGAACACACGGTCGATGCGGTCCCATTCGAAATCGTTAAACAACTGGCGCAGTCTGCCCGGCATACGTTGCAAATTGACGTAATGGCGAAAGCGCGTTTTGGCGGATAGTCCAGCTTGGCGCGGCTGGCCGGCGTCGACTTCCCATGGGTGAAAATAAAACATGCAGGGCGCGTGATCTTGCGCGTTGACACGGCGCAGCATCCAGCGCGACATCGAATACGGCAACAGGCGGAACCAGCCGCCGCCCGCCGCAGGCAAGTTGCGGCCCATCAGCGGCACTGTGGTCGGCGGCAGTTCAAGAATGCCTTGCTCGCCATTCGGTCGATGCGGAAAGCGCGGCGCATCAGGCATGCCATAGTGGTCGTGCTTGACCGGGTAAATGCTGGAACTGTACACGTAGCCGGCGTTTTCAAGCTCGCTTACCGCCCACCAGTTTTTCCGGTTGATCGAAAAACTCGGCGCGCGGTAGCCGCGTATGGCGACGCCACCGAGGTCTTCGAGGATGCGTTTGGCGCGGGTAATGTCGTCGCGAAACTGCTCGGGCGTAAGGTCGCTTGCGCGCTGGTGGCCATAGCCGTGGCTGGCGAGTTCGTGGCCGCCGTCGACGATGCGACGCACCACCTGCGGATAGCGTTCGGCGATCCAGCCCAGTGTGAAGAAGGTAGCCTTGGCATCGGCCTCGTCGAGCAGCCCCAGTATTACATCGATATTGCGTTCGACCCGGCACGGCAGGCTGTCCCAGTCTTCACGTCGGATGTGCGGCGCGAACGCCGAGACCTGGAAGTAGTCCTCGACATCGATCGACATGGCATTCTTGATCGCAGCGTGCTTCATCAGGCGGCCTTGACGCCTTTTTGTTGTGGCAGCCAGGATTTCAAGGTGTGCGCGATACGCATTGCGGCACGGCCATCCCAGTATTCGGGAATGCGGCCAGTCTTGCCGCCGTTCATCATTACCTCGTTGAACGCGGCCCGAATCGCACCCGGGTCGGGCCCGACCAGCGTATTGGTGCCTTCGTCGATAGTGATCGGACGTTCGGTATTTTCGCGCAAGGTGAGGCAGGGCACGCCGAGCGCCGTGGTCTCTTCCTGAATGCCGCCGGAATCGGTGAGCACGAGTTTTGCATCGCGCATCAAGCCAAGCATTTCCAGGTAGCCCACCGGCGGCAGGATATGCAGACCATCGAGCTTGGCGGTAAGGCAGAATTTCTCGATGTTGCCGCGAGTTCGCGGATGCAGGGGCATGACCACCGGCAGGCTACGGTTGATTTCACCGATCACGTCGAGCAGCGCCGAAAGCGTGTCGGAGTCGTCGACATTGGACGGCCGGTGCAAGGTCAGCACCGCGTACTGCGCCAGATTCATCCCGAGCGTCCGGCTCGCCGGCACCGCATGTTCCAGATTGCGATGCAGCGTATCGATCATCACGTTGCCGACAAATTCGACACGCGTCGGGTCGATGCCTTCGCGTTGCAAATTGGTGAGCGCGCTCTTTTCGGTGGTGAACAGCAAATCGGAAATCTGGTCGGTAAGCACACGGTTGATTTCTTCCGGCATGCCGCGGTCGTAGCTGCGCAGGCCCGCTTCGACGTGAATCACGCGCACGCCGCGCTTGGCGGCGACCAGTGCGCACGCGATGGTGGAATTGACGTCGCCCACCACCAGCACAGCCTGCGGCTGCACACTGTCGAGCACCGGCTCGAAGCGTTTCATCACCTCTGCCGTCTGTACTGCGTGGCTGCCGGAGCCAACTTCAAGATGGTGATCGGGACGCGGAATGCCCAGGTCAGCAAAGAAGCTGTCGCTCATCGCCGCGTCGTAATGCTGGCCGGTGTGCAGTAGTTGCGCGGTGATCCCGGTCTCGGCCAGCGCGCCCATGATCGGGGCGATTTTCATGAAATTGGGCCGCGCCCCGGCAATACACAAAACCTGGGTCATGGCAGGTCTTAATGAGTAATGCCGTGGCTATCCGGCAACGCGCCGTCATCACTCGCCTCAGGGCGTTCGCTCACGGTGTAAAGAATTTTGCGCACGATGGGCAGGATGCGGTTGACCGAGCGCTCGACCTGCTCGATGCGCTGCGCCAGTCGCATGACGTCTTCGCTATGCAACGCACTGCCTACGGCCAAAGATGCATGATTGTTGACACCGGTAGCGCCATGGAAATCCTGATGCGCCACTTCGTTCTTCAGGTCGGCGATCACCTCATTGACTTCGGCTTCGCCGAAGTGAGATTTCTCCTCGAGAAACCCGAACAGCATCAGGCGATCGCACGTGGTGTTAATGCGGCGCGGGATCCCGCCGGTAAAGCGATGCAATGCAGCGAACGCCTCTTCGTCGAATCCCGGATTGCCTTGCCAGCCGACCGTGCGCAAGCGATGCTCGATGTAGCCGCGCGTTTCGTCCGGATCGAGCGGCCCCAGGTGATAAGAGGCCACCACACGCTGACGCAACTGCTGCATGTCAGGACTTTGCAGAATGCCACGGAATTCCGGCTGGCCCAGCAAGAAGGTCTGGATCAGCGAACGCTCGTTGTTCTGGAAATTGGACAGCATGCGCAACTCTTCCACTGCGCGCGGCGTCAGGTTCTGAGCCTCGTCCACCACCAGCAGCGCACGTTTGCCCTGACGCGTGGCAGCCCCCAGAAAGTCTTCCAGGTTCTTCAACAGGGCGGATTTGGTCAGTCCCTCGTGCTGCAACCCAAACGAAGCCGCCACGCTGCGAAGCGTATCCTCGGCATCGAGTTGCGTGGAGACCAACTGCGCGGCGATCAGATTGTGTGCTTCGAGCTGGCGAAACAGATTGCGCACCAGCGTGGTCTTGCCCGCACCCACTTCGCCGGTAATGACGATAAAACCCTCACCCAGCGATAAGCCGTAGTCCAGATAGGCCATCGCCCGCTTGTGTCCCTTGGAGCCGTAAAAAAACCGCGGGTCGGGGTTGAGCTGAAACGGCTTGGCGCTAAAGCGGTAATAATCTTCGTACATGAGCGATCCGTTATCCGAGTGAGGCACGGCTATCGTGCACCCAAATGCGAAGCAATGGCTATGCCATTGCGTAGGCTCGATCAGAAGCGCATGTTGACCGAGGCCGTGAGGCTGTTTTCAGCGTAATCGGAATCCACTGCGTTTGAATCCCGTTGGGTATGGCGGAAATTCAACGCGCCTGAAAGATCTTGGGCAAACGTGTGGTTGAGGCCCAGATTGAGATTGAGAATGTCATCTTCCCGCGCCGAACCACTTGTCACTGCGCTATCCAGACTGTTGCGGGTGAGCGACAAGCTGCTGTTGGCCGTAGTTTTGGGGGACAGCCGATAACTGACCGAACCCGTCAATCCCTGGACATGATCTTGCGCGTCACCCAACTCCTGGTAGAGGCGTTTGGTGTCCTGTGCGGATAACCCATAACCCAAGCGCCCAACATTCCAAGACACGCCCGCGGTAAAGGTTTTGACAATAAACACACCCCTAGCAATCGAAGAAGGAAAGCCTAACGCAAGCAAATCAGTGGCAGAAACACCGAAAATAGTACGGTAAACCGACGCCAGTGCCCCAGCCGGGTAAGGCCCCGTACAACCCGGTGGGGGCAACTCCGCGAAATCGGCGGCAGGAGGAAAATGAGGGACCGCTGCACACACGAAATACAGCTGATCGCTTTGATCCAGGAGTGCCTGCGTAATATCGCTGACATCCTCGGAGTAACGCACCGTCCACCGCGATAGGCGCGTCCGGTGGCTGCCGCTGAAACTGAACGTCTTGCCAAAATAGCGCTCCCCCGCAGAGGCTTCGATGCTGGTGCGGCGCGTGGGCGACCAACCAAAGCCGACACTGTAGGACGAGCCATCGGTTCCGCTTGTGCTGAGGTAATCGTTCCAGTCCTGGCCGACCGTGCCGAACACCCGGAACTTCCGGGTCAACGCATAACCAAGCTGCGCACCGGCACTTTCGAAAGTGGTGTCATCGGCATCCTTGTTTTCTGCTTTTCGGATGGAGTAATTGAGCCCCCAGCTGAGATCATTGAATTGCGAGCCGCTGGTCAAGCCGGCACTGAACGCATTCACGTTTGAGTTGGCGGCGACATCGTTTTCGAAAATTGCACCGCTCGTGGTGTAACGCGCCTGAGCATTGGCAAAGGTGCCTAAGCGTTTCTGGATATAGGGGCTGATCGAATACGTCCCAACCGTGGCGCGGTTGCTGTCGTTAATGTCGGCGCTAGCCGGCGATCCGGTCAGCGAAATCAGTTCCTGCGAAATGCGCGCAGTGCCATCGATGAACAGAAAATCCTCGACCAGTTCGGCTTTGCCGACAGCACCCAGGTTGTGATTCAGGTCGGTGCTTTGGTCTTCACCGAAACGCGCCACGCCCGACAATCCGTATTGCAGGCTGGCCTGCACACGCCGCGACCCTTCGGAGCGCAGCGTGAATCCCGGGGTCACGCCGAGGATCAGTGCATCTTCAGGGTTGGATTCGCTCTGATTGGCATTGTCAGTATACGTAGCATAACCACTGACGCTGGGCGCGAAACGCCAGTCAACTGCATATGCTGGCAGGGCGAATGCCGCCGCCATGAAAACAGAAAAAGCTCCTGCAAGGGGAGCTTGTCTGCGCTGCGCCTGCCCTGCGCTGCGTGGGCGAATTTTATTTGCCGTAACTGCCATAGTAACCATAGTAGTAATCTGCACCCGGAGTCGGGGTGGTCTTGTTCAGCAACATGCCCACCACTTCACATGACTGGATGTGGCTGAGTGCCTCGCGCACTGCCTCTTGCGAGGTTTTCTCGGCTTCCACCACCATGACAATCTGCCCCATGTGGGTCGCCAGCACGCTCGATTCGCTGGTCGCCAGCAGCGGCGGAGAGTCGAACAGGATTATACGGTCTGGATAGCGATTCCCGATATCTTCGATCAGACGGGTCATGGCGGCGCTCGCCAGCAGCTCCGTTGCACGCTTGTAGGTGCGGCCTGCGGGCAACACCGTCAGCTTGGCGATATCGGTCTTGATCAGCACGTCCGACAGCTTGAGATCCTTGTCCTGCAGCACATCGAGCAGCCCCTTGTCAGCATGAATGCCAAGGTATTCGGGGACGCGCGGCTTGGCGACGTCGGCATCGATCAGCAACACAGTGCGGTCCATTTCCATCGCCATCGAGATCGCCAGATTGATCGCGCAGAAGCTTTTGCCTTCGCCCGGTAACGAACTGGTCACCATGATGAGATTGCCGTTCTTGACCCGCGCGGCGCCCTGACCAAAAGCATTGGCGATGAGCGGGCGCTTGATGATGCGGAATTCTTCCGCGATCTGGCTTTTTTCGGCATCCGGCGCCACCACGCCCATGCGATGCAACCGCGCAAGGTTGATCGACTGCACCTGGCTGTTACCTTCTTGAACAGTCTCGTCCGGCGCACTGAACATCGGCTCCACCGGCGTGGCAACAAATGGCGTGGTCTGGCTATTCCGCTGCTTGCTGAGCGCGTTCTCGATCAGGCTGGCGTCGTGTGCATGGTCGCTGCCGCCACCCTGGCCGGCCATCCGGGGGGTACCCGCACCAATCTTGCCCGCTGCTTTTTCAATAATGCTCATGGGTTCTCCTAGCCAGCACGCGACATGACCAGTTGCAGGACCATCACGCCGCCATACGCAGCGATCAGACTGCCCAATGCCGCCAGGTAGGTCAGCAGGCCCTTGCGTTTTCGACGACGGGTTTCGTCGGTTTCAACCCGCGACACCGCCCCCAGCAACGGCAGCCCCGTCAGTTCGCGCAGGGCACGGCGATCAGTCACGGTGCGGCGCATCTGGCTGAGCAGGAAGGCCACGGCAATGCCTGCAATGAGCCCGCCCAAGGTCACCAGCGACAGCAGCAGCGGGCGATTAGGCCAGGCGGGCTGACTCGGCACGAAGGGTGGATCGATCACGCGGAAATCGACCGTGTCGGTCTTGCTTTCGACTTCGCCCGACATGGTGACCGACTCGCGACGCTGCAGCAGCGCGTCATAGTTTTGACGATAGACATCGTAATCGCGCGTCAACTGGGTGAATTCCTGTTCCACCTGCGGGATCATGTTGGAGGCATTGCGCAACTCGCCGAAACGGCGCTGGTACTCCGCCACGCGCGCACCCAGCGAGGAGACGGTCGCATCGGCTTCGGCGATGGCGATGGTGAGTTGCTGATACACCGGATTCTGGATTTTGGAGCCGGCTGGATCCGCCTTGCGTTGCGCCAGTTCGGCTTTCTTCTGCTCTTCCAGTTTTTGGATCAGGCGTTTGATCTGTTGAAGATCGGGATGCAAATCGGTGTATTGCAGGCGCAGTTGATCCATCTGTTTTTCCAGCTCCTGGATGCGGCCATCGATCACGCTGTCGGTCGAGACCGCCGCCGCTGCAGCATTGAGCTTAGGTTCTTCATCAGTCAGTTGGCGCTTGAGTTGATTGCGCCGGTTGACGGCTTCCTGCTGGTCCAGTTGCGCCTGTCGAAGCTGTCCGCTCACTTCCGCCAGTTTGGCATAGTAATCGCCGCCCTGCCCCGGCATCATGCCGATGTGCTTCTGCTTGAATTCCTTGAGCGCATTCTCGGCATCGGTCAGTTTTTGCTGATATTGCTGCAACTGTTCTTCAATAAAACGCTGCGAACTGGAAATATCCTGGCGGGTTTTACCCAGGCTGCTTTCCACGAAAATGGTCAGCAGGGACTGCACCACTTTTTTGGCGAGATCGCCGCTGGCATCCTGATAACTGATGGTGTATAGATTTTCTTTTCCGGCGTCGGCAATGGAAATCTTCTCCGCCAGATCGTTCAGCATTTCCTCGGTCTGCTCGGGCGTTTTAGCCTTCACATCGAGGTCGGTCATTCGCGCGACCTTTTCCAGCGTCGGACGGCTGACAAGCTGACGCGTCATCAGCTTGATCTGCTGTTCCACATTGGGTTCGGCTGCCAGCCCGGACAACAAGGGCTTCAACAGGGTTTGCGTATCGACATAGACGCGTGCCGAGGCCTGAAAACGGTCGGGGATGATCATCACCCAGGTCCAGCCGACGATACACACCAGCCAGGCCACCACCACGCCCCACCAACGGCGGTGCCAAGCGGCCTTGGCGTACCCCAGAATTTGTTGCAGCACTTGATCCATGCGGACGTTCCATCAAAAAGCGCCGCGAAACGCGGCGCAGGCACACTTAGAACAGACTCTCAGGCACCACTAGCACATCACCTGGACGCATGTCGACGTTGGCTGAAATATCCCCGCCTTTCAGCAGGTCTTCCAAACGCACGCCGAGACGCTGCTGTTTGCCGTCCACGGTGCGCAGGATGTAGGCCTTGTTACCGGCCGCGAAATCGGTCAGGCCGCCCACCGAAATCATCAGGTCGATCAGGCTCATTTTTTCGCGGTAATTCAGCGCCTGTGGCTTGGCGGCTTCGCCTACCACGCGGATCTGCTGGTCGAACGGGCCAATGCCGCCGGCGACGATGACGGTGGCAATGGGTTCCTGAATGTATTTGGCCAGCGCTTTTTCAATATCGCGCGCCAACTGGGTGGGGGTTTTGCCGGAGGCCTGAATGTCCTCGACCAGGTTCATGGTCATTTTGCCGTCGGGACGCACCGGAAAACTGCCCGACACTTCAGGGTTGCGCCAAACAAAGACCTGAACCGAGTCGCCCGGCCCGACCAGATAGTTCCAGTCGTAGTTGCCCGTCTGCGCGGGGGCGGGCGGATACGTCGGCGTACTGGAACAGCCCGCCATGGCGGCAACCGCCAACACTACACCGATACGTGCAACGTGCTTATTGATTGTGAACATGTCCACCCTCCCTTAAATATGCTGTTAACCCGCCTGCATTATGCCAGAGCGGATTGAAAATCCGATTCATCGTCAAGACAGTAAGCAAGCTGCAGGCCATCCCCGTCTGTCAGTCAGAACCTTAGCAGGCAATATACCTTGCCCACACCCCAACTCCGCACTGTCGACCCCCCGACAGCGATGTCGTAAGGCCATCGCCTAACCGGGTATCATGCCACCCATGGTCGCCCCCAGCATTGACAATCTCGACACCCTGCGCCAGCGTATCCGCGAATTCGCCTTCGCACGTGCGTGGGAACGCTTCCATACGCCCAAAAATCTGGCGATGGCGTTGGCCGTGGAGGCAGCCGAACTGCTCGAACCCTTCCAGTGGCTGACAGCCGAGCAAAGCCAGCACTTGAGCGTAGAACAGCGCGAGGCTGTACGCCAGGAAATCGCCGACGTCCTGATCTACCTGACCCGGCTGGCCGACCTGCTCGAAATCGACCTGCTCGACGCCGCCGCCGACAAACTGGCGATCAACGCGCGCAAATATCCGGTCGACAAAGCGCACGGCAACGCGCTCAAATATTCGGAACACCCTTCAAATGACTGACCCGTATTTCAAGCACCACGTGTTTTTTTGCACCAATCAGCGCGACGATGGAGCCAAATGCTGCGGCGCATCGGGCGGCCAGCACATGCGCGACTACCTGAAGAAAAAGGTCAAGCACGCCAATCTCAACGGCGAAGGCAAATGCCGCATCAATAGCGCAGGCTGCCTCGACCGTTGCGACGAAGGTCCGCTGCTGGTCGTGTATCCCGAAGGCGTCTGGTACACCTACGTGGACGAGGCCGACATCGATGAAATCTTCGAACAGCACCTCAATCAGGGGCGCATCGTCGAACGCTTGCAACTGAAGTGAAGCGCTTCAAGCTGCGCATCCCGGTACCAGCCGGCAAGTTGGAAACCGTGATCGACGACCCCGAGAGCGAACGCCGCGGTCTGCTGCTGGTTGCGCATCCGCATCCGCTGCACGGCGGCAGCCTCGACAACAAGGTGGTGACGACGCTCGCCAAAGCCGCCAACGAGGCCGGCTGGATCAGCGTACGGCCGAATTTTCGCGGCGTCGGCATGAGCGACGGAGCTTTCGATGCCGGCGTCGGCGAAACCGACGACCTGCTCGCCGTCGCCCGTTTCGTCGAAGCCAGCTACCCTGGCCTGCCCTGGGCCTTGGCCGGATTTTCGTTTGGTGCCTTCGTGCAGCACCGACTACGCCAGCAGCTCGACGCGCGCCGGCTGATTCTGGTCGCGCCGGCGGTCACCATGTACGAATTCGACCCGGTGCCCGCGGATACCGTCGTGATCTTCGGCGACGCCGACGAACTGATCCCGCCCGCCGCGATTCGCCTGTGGGCCGAACAGCAGCAGCTCGCCACCAAAATCATTCCCGACGCCGGACATTTCTTCCACGGCAAGCTGAAAGAACTGAAACAGGCGTTCATGGAGGCCTGTCCATGCTGAACGTGCGAGGTCTCACGAAAAAATACGGCGACACCGAAGTGGTGCGCGGTCTCGACCTGCACGTACGCCGTGGCGAATGCTTCGGCCTGCTCGGCCCCAACGGTGCCGGCAAGACCACCACCCTGCGTCTGCTGCTGGGCCTGATCGAACCCGACAGCGGCAGCATCGAGTTGGCCGGCATCCCGGTACCACTTCGCGCGCGCGAAGCGCGTATGAAGATCGGCGTGGTGCCGCAGATGGACAACCTCGACCCGGACTTTTCCGTACGTGAAAACCTGCTCGCCTACGGCCGCTATTTCGGCATGAGCAAGGCCGACGTCGCCGCCCGCGTGCCCGAACTGCTCGATTTCGCAGGACTCGCCAGCAAGGCCGACGCGCAGATTTCGCAGCTCTCCGGCGGGATGAAACGGCGCCTCACGCTGGCACGCGCACTGGTGCACAATCCCGACATCCTCTTCCTCGACGAGCCCACCACCGGCCTCGATCCGCAAGCGCGCCACCTCATCTGGCAGGGCCTACGGCGGCTCATCAATGCCGGCAAGACCATCGTGCTGACCACGCATTTCATGGACGAAGCCGAGCGTCTGGCCGACCGCCTCGTCATCCTCGACCACGGCCGCGTAGTGACTGAGGGCGCGCCGCGCGCGCTGATCGAATCGCACATCGAGCCGGCGGTGGTCGAGGTCTACGGCGAAGGCCTGGAAGACTGGACGCGCGATCACGCCGGCGCTGTCTGCCAGCGTTTCGAGACCGTAGGCGAAACCTTGTTCTGCTACACCGGCACCGCCGAGCGCGTGATCGACGCGCTCAAACAGGCGTCTGCGCTGCGCTACCTGCACCGCCCCTCCAGCCTCGAAGACGTGTTCCTCAAGCTCACCGGGAGGGATCTGCGTGATTAGTCATCTGCGTCTCCCTCAGCTGTCGTGGCGCTTCATCCCGGTATGGCAGCGCAACTATCTGGTGTGGAAAAAGCTCGCCATCCCATCCATCCTCGGCAATCTGGCCGATCCGATGCTGTACATGCTCGGATTGGGCTACGGCCTCGGCAGTCTGCTGCCGGATGTCGGCGGCATGCCCTACCTCACCTTCCTCGCTGCCGGTACGGTCGCCTACAGCACGATGAACGCCGCCACCTTCGAGGTGCTGTACTCGAGCTTTTCCAGAATGCACGTGCAACGCACCTGGGATGCCATCCTCAACGCGCCGATGACGCTCGATGACGTGATGCTGGGCGAACTAGGCTGGGCGGTATCGAAAAGCCTGCTCTCGGGGCTGGCGATACTGGCGGTGATCTGGGGGCTGGGCCTCTACGGTCATTTCTGGATGACACTGTGGATCATCCCCGTCGTCGCGCTGGTCGGCTTCTGCTTCGGCGGCATGGGCCTGGTGATGAATGCGGTGTCGCCGAGCTACGATTTTTTCCTCTACTACTTCACCCTGGTGATCACGCCGATGGTGCTGCTGTGTGGCGTGTTTTTCCCGGTGTCGCAACTGCCTGCGGTCGTGCAAGGCGTCTCCGCCTGGCTGCCACTCACCCACGCCATCGACCTGGCGCGTCCGCTGGTGGTCGGCAGCGTGCCCGACGACATCGCGCTGCACGTCGTCGCGCTGCTGATCTACGGCAGTCTGGGCTACGTTATCGCGTTGGCACTGACGCGGCGGCGGCTTCTGAAGTAATCAGGCAGGAAAAATCAAACCCCTGCCGCCTGCTGGTCGGCATGATAGCTAGACCGCACCATCGGCCCGCAAGCAGCGTGCTTGAAGCCCATCGCCAGCGCTTCCTGTTCGAACTGGGTAAAACGTTCCGGCGTCACGAAGCGCAGCACCGGCAGGTGGTGTTGCGACGGTTGCAGATATTGCCCAAGCGTCAGCATATCCACGTCGTGGGCACGCAGGTCGCGCATGACTTGCAGGATTTCGTCGTCTTCCTCGCCCAGGCCCAGCATCAGGCCTGACTTGGTCGGGATGCCGGGATGGCGAGCCTTGAAATCCTTCAGTAGTTTCAGCGAGTGCGCGTAATCGGCGCCGGGGCGCGCGGCTTTGTACAGGCGCGGCACGGTTTCGAGGTTGTGGTTCATCACGTCGGGGGGCGCCGTGCCCAATGTTTCCAGCGCGCGGTCGAGCCGCCCGCGAAAATCCGGGGTGAGAATTTCGATCCGCGTCGCCGGCGAGCTTTCACGCACGGCCGCGATGCACTGCGCAAAATGCTCGGCGCCGCCATCGCGCAGGTCGTCGCGGTCGACGCTGGTGATCACCACGTATTTCAGCACCATCAGCGCGATGGTTTCGGCCAGATGGCGCGGCTCGTCGGCGTCGGGCGGCAAGGGGGTACCGTGGCCGACATCACAGAACGGGCAGCGCCGCGTGCACAGGTCGCCCAGGATCATAAAAGTGGCGGTGCCGTGGCCGAAGCATTCGCCGAGGTTCGGACACGAGGCTTCCTCGCACACCGTATGCAGTTTCGCGTCGCGCAGAATACCTTTCAGCCGCCCGACGTTTGGCAGGCTCGGGGCTTTCGCGCGGATCCACGGCGGCAGGCGCATGCGTTCCTGCGGCACGATCTTGATCGGAATGCGCGCGGTCTTCGCGGCGCCTTTGTGCTGGAGGGGATCGGCCATGTGGATGGGTAAACAGCGAGCGGTTAGGGAGAAAAGTCAGGCCTTGACCCACACCTGGCCGGCCTCGACCTTCACTTCGTAGGTCTTGATCGGCTGGTCGGCGGGGTCGCACGTAGGCTGGCCGGTGGCGAGGTCGAAATAGCTGCCGTGCAGCGAGCACTTGATCTTGCCGTCCTTGATGCAACCGAGATACAGCGAGTAGTCCTCGTGGCTGCACATTTCGTCGACGACATAATGCGTGCCGCTGGCATTGCACAGCAATAACTTCTTGCCGTCGACGACGACGCGCTTCATCTGGGCCGGTTTGAGTTCGTCGGTGGCAGCGATGGCGACAAATTCGCCCATCACTTCACCCGCGCCACGGCACGGCCGGAATCCAGCACCGCGCGGATTTGCGACACTGCATCCGCGACGCTGGCCGCCTTGCCGACGTGGTGCAGGATGATCGAACCGGCCAGCACCAGCGAATCGTAGGTCGCGCCCTTGTCGCCTTTCAGCGCCAGCATGCCGGCTTCGGCAGCAGCGTGCGCCGTGGCCTTGATGTCGATGGCAGCGACGATCTCGTCCTCGCCCGCTTCGGTGGCTACCGCACCGGGCAGCGGCACCGCACGCACGGGCTGGTCGATGCCGAGCGCCACTGGATCGACCGTCGCTTCAATTTCCGCGCCGCGGTCGTGATAGTGGAAATACTTGCCGGTCTGGCGCAGGCTGGGGATCACCCCGCCTTCGACGCCGCGCACGATGCAGGCCGTGTCGAATCCGGCTTCACGCGCGAGATCGGCATACACCGGCGGATAGGGCTTGTGCACGTAGCCGGTGACGAAATGGGTGAGTTTTCTGCCGGCGATGGGCTTGGACAGCACCTCAACTGTGGTCAGTACCTGGCGCTTGATCATCTGCGTGCGCAGCGGGATGAGGTTGTGCATGCCGGGGTTGGATTGCGCCTGATCGACATAGGTCCAGCCCAGCGTCGGATCGCTCAAGCGGGCGGCTGCTTCAGCGGGTGACAGGTTGACCGGCACGCCGGCAGCC
>JBGSZD010000097.1:0-3170 GCA_041750575.1 Thiobacillus sp.
CCCCAGCCCGGTACCCGCGCCGGTGATTGCGCGCACGCCGCCCGCTTGGGCAGGACACGGATTGAGCGCCACGACGTCGGCCTCGGTCAGCGTTGCCACACCGGCGGCGGCGGCCTGGAAATCGTTGAGGAAACGCACTTCGGGAATGCCCAGCGTCGCCCGCAATTCGGCGGCATCGAGCGTCCAGTCGAGATTGGTGAGACGCACACGCTGCGCATCAAGCGGGCCGGGCAACGCGAGGATCAGCGCATCAGCCTGGGCAGAAACCTGCGCATCGGCCATGAACTGACGCAGCAAGGCTTCAGCGGAAGCGAAATCGGCACTGGCGTAGACCTTCTCGAATCGCGGCAACTGAACGCCATGGGACCGCGTCGCTACCCATGCCAGCCAGCTTTTTGTTCCACCGATATCGCCTGCGATCAACTCCATATTTGAACTATAAGCCAGTGCGCGGATGACTCATACGGCGATAGTGGTTGATGAGTGCATTGGTCGAGGCATCGTGGCTGTCCACCGGTGCCTCGGCATGCAGTTCCGGCAGGATGCGGCTGGCGAGTTGCTTGCCGAGTTCCACCCCCCACTGGTCGTAGGAATTCAGATTCCAGATCACGCCCTGTACAAAAATCTTGTGCTCGTACAGGGCGAGCAGCATGCCGAGTGCATGCGGCGTCAGCTTCTGCACCAGGATCGCGTTGCTGGGGTGGTTGCCGTCGAACACCTTGTGCGAGACGAACTGATCGGTCTGCGCCTGGGTTTCCTCCAGCGTACGACCACGCATCAGCGCCTCGGTCTGCGCCAGGAAATTGGCGATGAGAATGTCGTGGTGTTCCTGCAGTTCGGTAGGCGGCTCGACCGACACGATGAAATCGGCCGGAATCATCTTGGTACCCTGATGTAGCAGCTGATAGAACGCATGCTGGCCGTTGATGCCGGTGGCGCCCCAGATGATCGCGCCGGTGGCGTAATCGACGCGGTGGCCCTCGCGGTCGACCGATTTGCCGTTCGATTCCATGTCGGCCTGCTCCAGATACGCCGGCAGGCTGCGCAAATAATGGTCGTAAGGCAGGATCGCGTGCGACTCGGCGCCGAAGAAGTTGTTGTACCAGACGCCCAGCATGGCCAGGATCACGGGCATGTTCGCTGCCAGCGGCGCATGGCGAAAATGTTCGTCCATCGCATGTGCGCCTTCCAGCAGTTCGATAAAACGCTCACCGCCTACCGCCAGCACGATCGACAGCCCGATCGCCGACCACAGCGAATAGCGCCCACCCACCCAATCCCAGAATTCGAACATGTTGGCGGGGTCGATGCCGAACGCCGTCACCGCATCGCGGTTGGTCGACACGGCAACGAAATGCTTCGCGATGTGCTTTTCCGCCTGCGACTGCGCCAGGAACCAGTCGCGCGCGGTGTGCGCGTTGGTCATGGTTTCCTGCGTGGTGAAGGTTTTCGACGACACGATGAAAAGCGTCGTCGCGGGATTCAGCGCTTCCAGCGCTTCCTTTATGTGGGCGCCGTCGATGTTGGAAATGAAATGCAGATTCAGACGCGGATGGCGATACGGCTTCAGCGCCTGCACCACCATCTGCGGCCCGAGGTCGGAGCCGCCGATACCGATATTCACCACGTCAGTGATGGGCTCACCGGTGTAGCCGCGCCACTGCCCGCCGCGCACCTGTTCCGCGAACGCGCTCATCCGTTCGATGACGGCATTCACCTTCGGCATCACATCCTCGCCGTCGACCAGGATCGGGCGATTGCTACGATTGCGCAAGGCCACATGCAGCACCGCGCGGCCCTCCGTGTGGTTGATCTTGTCGCCGCTGAACATGCGCTCGCGCCAGCCGGCCACATCGGCCTCCTCGGCCAGCTGCATCAGCAGGCCCATGGTTTCATCGGTGATGCGGTTCTTCGAATAATCCAGCAGCAGTTCGCCTACCTGCAGCGAAAACCGTTCGAAGCGCGCCGGGTCGGCCGCGAACAACCCACGCATAGGCACATCGGCCATCTGCGCCTGATGCGCCTGCAACAAGCGACAAACCGGCCGATGCATCGGCCCGTTTTCCATCGCGCCTAGAATCGCCTGCACTGCCGACATCCCATCCTCCCGATTATTTGCCACCCGCACCGACAGCTTATGCCGTCATTTAAATGACATCAAGCAACGCCTGTGCCAAACAAGCGCACTTTGCCTTAATCCCTTTTGAACTATAGAAAAAAACCGTGTGTCGCTTGTGACAAAACGCCACCTGCTCGGATAAATGCCCCATTTTCCGGCTGAAACCCGCCGCCTGAGCAGTCGAAATGCACTTGAACGGTGCCAGACAGCCAATCCGGTGCGCGCGGCACCAAAAAGAGGAAATGTTGGTGCCGGGAGGGGGACTCGAACCCCCACACTGTTACCAGCGGCGGATTTTGAATCCGCTGCGTCTACCGATTCCGCCATCCCGGCAAAGGGGCCGGAGACGAACGCGTCCGGCGACAGAGCCGCGCATTATCGCTCAAGCGGGCGGACGGCTGCAAGGCGACGGCTATAATCGCGGCCCATGCAGCTTGCCGATTTCGATTTCGATTTGCCCGACGAACTGATCGCGCAGTTTCCGCCGGAGACGCGGGGCGCGAGCCGTCTACTGCACGTCGACGCGACGGGCGTCTGCAACGACCGTCTGTTTCGTGAGCTACCCAGCCTGCTCCGCCCCCACGATCTATTGGTGCTGAACGACACCCGCGTGATCAAGGCGCGGCTATTCGGGCAGAAGGATTCGGGCGGCAAGGTGGAACTGCTGGTCGAGCGGGTGCTGGACGAATGCGAGGCGCTGGCCTTCATCCGCGCCAGCCACGCGCCGAAGCCGGGGTCGCGCATCGTGCTGGCTGATGGTGCACGCATCGACGTGCTGGCGCGGCAGGACGATCTGACACGACTGCGCTTTCCGCGCCCGGTGCTGGACGTGCTCGACGCGCTCGGCCGCTTGCCGCTGCCGCCCTACATCGAACACACGCCGACGGCGGACGACGAAACCCGCTATCAAACGGTGTACGCGAACGAACCCGGCGCGGTGGCGGCACCGACAGCCGGCCTGCATTTCGACGACGCGATGCTGGAGGCGCTGCGTAAACTGGGCATCCGAACGGCGCAGGTCACGCTGCATGTTGGTGCCGGCACGTTCCAG
>JBGSZD010000098.1:0-5312 GCA_041750575.1 Thiobacillus sp.
TATCCTTTCGTCACCTCGTCCAACTGCACCGCCGGCGGCGCCTCCACCGGCTCCGGCGTCGGGCCGTCCGCGATGCACTACGTGCTGGGCATTACCAAGGCCTACACCACGCGCGTCGGATCCGGCCCATTCCCGACCGAGTTGTTCGATGACGTCGGCCAGTATCTTGGCGAGAAAGGCCATGAGGTTGGCGCCACTACGGGTCGCGCGCGTCGCTGTGGCTGGTTCGACGCCGCGGCGCTCAAACGCTCGATCCAGATCAACGGAGTGTCGGGCTTGTGTGTGACCAAGCTCGATGTGCTCGACGGACTGGAAACCGTGCGCGTCTGCGTCGGTTACAAGATAGATGGCGAGGTGTGCGACATCCTGCCGGTGGGCGCTGAATCGATCGCCGACGTCGAACCCATCTACGAAGATTTGCCGGGCTGGAGCGACACCACGGTGGGCGTGCAGGAATTCGACAAGCTGCCGCAGAAGGCGCAGACCTATCTGAAGCGGATGGAAGCCTTGTGCGAAGTGCCGGTGGACGTGGTGTCGACCGGGCCGGATCGGGTGGAGACGATCGTGCGTCGTCACCCCTACGAGGTTTGATGGCTACAATGAGCCGTACAAAAGTAAAAAGCCGACACGAGGTCGGCTTTTTACTTACAACTGGTGCCCAGAAGAGGACTCGAACCTCCACACCTTGCGGCACACGGACCTGAACCGTGCGCGTCTACCAATTCCGCCATCTGGGCAATAAGGCGCGCATTTTAGAGAGCAGAGAATAGATTGTCAACGAAGATGCCTACAAAAAAATCCCGCAGCCGCGCAGGCAAACACCAGATCCCGGCGATACGCTTGGCCGACCCGTTCTACGAGCGCGAGACCGAGCGCTACGAGTCGCCGCTGCCCAGCCGCGAATACATCCTGCAACTGCTGACCGAGGCCGGCTGTCCGGTCGATGCCGACGCCTTTGCCGAACAGCTAGAAATCACCGACGCCGAACGCGACCTGTTCCAGCGCCGCCTCGGCGCGATGCAGCGCGACGGCCAGCTGATGCTCAACCGCAAGCGCCAGCTGTGCCTGCCTGAAAAGCTGGACTTGATCAAAGGCCGCGTCGAAGGCCACCCCGACGGCTTCGGCTTCGTGGTGCCGGAAGAGGGCGGCGACGATCTCTATCTGTCGCCCAAGGAAATGCACCGCGTGCTGCACGGCGACAAGGTGCTGGTGCGGGTGGCGGGCTTCGACCGGCGCGGACGCCGCGAAGCCAAGATCGTCGAGGTGCTGGAGCACGTCAACCAGACCGTCGTCGGCCGCTACTATCTCGAAGGCGGCGTCGGCTTCCTGATTGCCGAAAACCGCCGCATTAACCAGGACATTCTCGTCCCCGCCGGCAACGCCGGCAACGCGCAATCCGGCCAGGTCGTGACGGTGGAAATCGTCACCCAGCCCGGCGCGCACAACGAAGCGGTGGGCCGCGTCAGCGAAATTCTCGGCAGCTTCACCGGCCCCGGCATGGAAATCGAGATCGCGCTGCGCAAGCACGATCTGCCCTACGTGTTCCCGCCAGACGTCGAGGCGCAGGCGGCCAAGCTGCCGAACAAGGTGCTGAAAAAGGACATGGCTGACCGCGAGGACATCCGCCATCTGCCGCTCGTCACCATCGATGGCGAAACCGCGCGCGACTTCGACGACGCGGTGTACTGCGAGCCGCAGGGCCGCAGCGGTTTCCGTCTGATCGTCGCCATCGCCGACGTCAGCCATTACGTCAAACCCGGGGATGCGCTCGACACCGAAGGCTTCGGGCGCGGCAACTCGGTGTACTTCCCGCGCCGCGTCATCCCCATGCTGCCGGAAGCGCTGTCCAACGGCCTGTGCTCGCTCAATCCCGAAGTCGACCGCCTCTCGATGGTGTGCGACATGCAGATCAGCAGCACCGGCAGCGTCAAGGAATACCGCTTCTACCCGGCGGTGATTTTTTCGCACGCGCGCCTCACCTACAACCAGGTGTGGGACTGGCTTTCCGGCGCAGTCAAACCGGATGCGAAGCAAGCCGCGTTGATGCCGCATCTGGAAGCGCTGGATAAACTGTTCCGCACGCTGCTGAAGGCGCGCGCCAAGCGCGGTGCGATCGATTTCGGTTCCACCGAAACGCAGATCCAGTTCGACGACCAGGGCAAGATCAAGGCCATCGTGCCGGTGATCCGCAACGACGCCCACCGCATCATCGAAGAATGCATGCTGGCGGCCAACGTCTGCGCATCGGATTATCTGCACGAGAACAAGCAGCCGGCGCTGTACCGCGTGCACGAAGGCCCCACGCCGGAAAAACTCGCCGCGCTGCGCGGCTTCCTCGCCGAATTCGGCCTCGACCTCGGCGGCGGCGACAAGCCGCATGCCCTGGATTACGCCGCACTGCTGGAGAAGATCAAGCCGCGCCCCGATCATGGCCTGTTGCAAACCGTGATGCTGCGCTCGCTCAAACAGGCGGTTTACAGCCCCGAGAACAAGGGCCACTTCGGCCTGGCCTACGAGGCCTACACCCACTTCACCTCACCCATTCGGCGCTACCCGGATTTGCTGGTGCACCGTGGCATCAAAGCCGTGCTGAACGGCGAAAAGCTGCCCGCCAAGGGGCTGGTGGAAATCGGTGGCCACTGTTCGATGACCGAACGCCGTGCCGACGACGCCACCCGCGACGTCGACGCCTGGCTGAAAACCTATTTCATGCAGGACCGCATCGGCGACGAGTACGACGGCACCGTGAGCGCGGTAACCAGCTTCGGGATGTTTGTCGCGATCGACGACATCTTCATCGAAGGCCTGGTCCACGTGTCCGAACTCGGCCAGGATTACTTCCACTACGACCAGGCCAAGCACATGATGCTCGGCGAGCGCACCGGGAAAAAATATCGCCTGGGCGACCGTGTGCGCATCAAGGTGATGCGCGCCGATATCGAAACCAGCAAGATCGATTTCAGCCTGGTTGTACAGGATGATTCTGCCCGCGACATGCAGCGCGCGTTCGAGCAAAAGAAACCAGCCGCCAAATCCAATGCTGGCCGCAAGAAAAAATGAGCGAGAAGTCGGCTGAAAAACTGATCTATGGCTTCCATGCCGTACTGGCCCGCCTGCGTCAGGACCCGTCCGGCGTGCTGGAAATCTACCTCGATCTCACCCGTCGCGATGCCCGCGCGCGCGATCTGGTGCATCAGGCCAAGGACAACAAAGTCGGGCTCGCGCAGGTCGAAGCCGACCGCCTGACCCGGCTGGTCGGCAAAAATGCCAATCATCAAGGCGTCGTCGCTCGCGTCAAACCGGTTGCACTGACCCATTCGCTCGACGAGGTGCTGGAAAGCATCCAGGGTGCGCCGCTCCTGGTCATCCTCGACGGCGTCACCGACCCGCACAACCTCGGCGCCATCATGCGTTCGGCCGACGCCTTCGGCGTGCACGCCGTCATCGCGCCGAAAGACAATGCCGTCGGCATCAACGCTACGGTGGAAAAAGTCGCCTCGGGCGCCGCCGAGACCGTGCCTTACATCATGGTCACCAACCTCGCGCGCACGATAGAAGATTTGAAGGAACACAACATCTGGGTCATCGCCGCCGACATGGACGGCGAGCAGCCCCTGTCCGGCATCGATGCCAAAACCGGCATCGCCTGGGTGCTGGGCGCCGAAGGCGCGGGCATCCGCCGCCTGGTCAAGCAAAGCTGCGATCAGGTCGCACGCATCCCCATCGGCGGCACGGTGGAAAGCCTCAACGTCTCGGTGTCGGCAGCGCTGTGCTTGTATGAGACGGTGCGGCAGCGGAGTGCGTAAGCCATTTCTTTCTTCAGGTTTGCATTGACAAATATATAAGTACTTATATTATTGGTCGCAATGAAGGCACTTGAATTCGTGGGCAGCAGCCTGGACGATCTGACGGATTTTCCGCTGGAGGCTCGGCGCGCTTCGGGTTTTGAGTTATGGCAGGTTCAGCGTGGTTTGAGCCCATCCGACTTCAAGCCCATGCCCGCCGTCGGCGCGGGTGCTTTTGAAATCCGGGTACATGTCCTGGGCGAGTGGCGCGTCATCTACGTGGCAAAGTTCGAGGACGCCGTGTACGTCCTGCATGCCTTCCGCAAGAAAACGCAGAAAACCCGCAAGGAAGACATCGACCTGGCCGCGCGCCGCTACAAGCTGATAGGAGGCTGATCCATGAAAGAAAAAATCACCCGCTCCAGCGGTAATGTATTCACCGACCTGGGCTTTCCTCCGGAAGAAGCCGCTATCCTGGCGATGCGTGCGGACCTGATGGCGCAGTTGCGCCTGGCTGTCGAGAAGCGCAACTGGACCCAGGTTGAAGCTGCCAAGGTGCTCGGCATCAGCCAGTCCCGCGTATCCGACCTGATGCGCGGCAAGTGGGACAAGTTCAGTCTGGATATGCTGGTGACGCTTGCCACTCGTGCGGGTTTGCATTGCGAGTTGAAGCTGGCGGCCTGAACTATGGCGAATAGTCGAAAATCCAATTCGAGCCTGGAACCTTTAACTCTTCACGTCGGGCGGCTTGCAGCGGTCAAGCTATGCACGTCCGGGTAAATTGTTCACGGCGAACATTTCACTGTTTGCCGCTGCGGCAGGCCTGATCTCGCAAAGCCGGTTGGATGAAGTGCGCAGTGCGCTGATTGCCATCATTCTGGGGTGAATGGAGAAACCGTGGTCTGTCCTTGTTGTTCCGGTGTCGGCAGAGCGTGCTTATATGAGACTGTACGGTAGTGGGTGACGTGAGTCATTTTCACTACGCCTTCAGTTGTCGGATAGTTTAATTGGAGCTTGAGAGATGAGCGACCCAGTTCCAGAGCGGTTGGAAGCGGCAATGCTAGGTGGGCATTGGCAATCAAGTTTGCAGGCCCTCTCGATGGACTCCGTTCTTCCATGCTGGCCTTTCCTAAATCTGGTGGTCCCAGAAATTTCCGCGATAGTGGTGTGCAAACTCGCCAAGGTGGCATACATGGCTTTTCAAAATGGCGAGAGGAATCCTTACTTTGCCGATTACAGCCCGAATCATATTTACGAAGTCGTTACCCGCTTTCGAACTCAAATATCTGTGGAATGTGGCCAGAACGTCGAAATCACCATAACCAATTGGGTTCTCGAAGAGTTTCCACGATCCGCATCCGACTGTCTGATTGAGATGCAGCTCCACTCAGTAGTGTCCGGTTAAATTGAGCCGCACAGGCTGTGAAGCCACTATCGATGCGGGTTTTGAGCGATTCATGGGTGTCCACGATTTGAATTTCAATTTGCACATTTGCGATGCTTCCGGGTTTGATGAACCTGGAGTAA